>JAIVHP010000265.1 GCA_020201045.1 Flavobacteriales bacterium | reverse complement strand
CTATCATATAACATAATCACTAACTTCCTGATGTTGAGCCAAGAGAATTTCGCGAAATCCCGAACTCGTTTCGGGGATCTCAGTCCCCACCGCCCTTCGGCGGAGCATAAGCATCAGTGCTATTTTTTTGGTTTTTTTTTTTCAGTAATAATTAACGCTGAGTACACAGAGAAAATGGACAACCAAAGCTCAAATCGATGAGTTCGCAGAGGGTCGCAAGCGACCAGTGAGAACAAACGTCAGCGTTTCTTTTAAGGAATTCTCACAGCGTGTTTGCACGCCTCTGTGTTCTCGGCAAAACACGTCCTGCTTGTCCATTTTTAAGCATTTCGGGCAACCCCGGACTTGTTCCGGGGCTCACTGTCCCATCCGGCGGAGTTCAAGCATCCGCCCTTCGGCGGAGCTCAAGCGTCAGCGCTATTTTTTTCGTACGGCTATCAGATAAATGTAAGTTATCAAAATAGATAATATGAGTAGCGCTCATAGATGAACTATCATATAACTTAATCGCTAACTTGCTGATGTTGAGACAATAGAATTTCGCAAAAATCTGAACTCGTTTCTTGGCTCTCCGTCCCCTCCGGCAGAGCACAAGCGTCAACATTATTTGTTTTAAATTTTACGCAGAGCGCGCAGAGAAAGTGGACAACCAAAGCTCAAATTGATGAGTTCGCCGAGGATCGCGAGCGATCAGTGAGATACCCGCCAACATTTCTCTCATTGATTTCTCACAGCGTGCTTGCACGCCTCTGCGCACTCGCCTAAACACGCCCTGCTTGTCCATTTTCTCTGTGTACTCAGCGCTAATTTTTGCTTAAGGCTATCATATAACAAAATCAATTTATTTCTGATGGTCAGTTAAATATCTGTTATCAAAATAGATAATATGAGTAGCGCTCATAGAGGAACTGAGTTGGATTTTATTCGGGCATTCAACTGTTCAAAAACCACAGCAAGGCAACTTAGCGATAGATATCGGCCAGAGCTGCCTTTAAATTGTCAAATTTAAAAGTAAACCCCGTTTCCTGAATTTTATCTGCCGAGGCGCGACTACCGCCCAGAAGGATACTCGCCAGTTCGCCAAAAACCAACTTCATTGCAAACCCCGGCACATTGGGCAACCATAGCGGTTTTTTTAATGCTCCGGCAATGGCTTTGGTGAGCGACTTATTGGTTTGATGATCGCCGTTAACGGCGTTGTATGCGCCGCGAACCGTATTCTTTTCAAGAGCGTGCAAATACATTTCACAGAGATCTGATATATGGATGTAGGGCATGTATTGCTTTCCGCTGCCAAGGGGTGCTCCAAAACCCATTTTAACGGGTTTGGCAATTTTTTCCAGCGCCCCACCAGCTCCACTCAATACTACACCCGTTCGCAACTTTACAACTCTACTTCCGGGCGAAAATAGATCCGCGGCAGCTTCCCATTCCACGCAACACCGACCGATAAAATCGGCAGATGGCGGGTCTGTTTCCGCGTAAACCTTCTCAGTAGTTTTAGTGCCGTAGTAGTTTATTCCGCTCGCCGATATAAACACTTCGGGTTTATCGCTTCGGCTTTCTAAGGCTCTGTGCAAGAGTTTGGCCGATTTAACGCGGCTGTCTATAATCACTTTTTTCCGCGCATCCGTCCAGCGCTCGTCTGCAATTCCCGCGCCGGCTAAATGGATAATGGCGTAGAGCCCTTCTAGAGCTTCTTCGTCGATGTATCCGCTGTCTATATCCCATTTCGCCGTAGTTATGCCTTCTCTTTTTCTCTCCTTACGCGAGAGCAGCACTACCTGGTATCCTTTGCTGCGAAGTAGGGGGATGAGATGGCTCCCCACCAATCCCGATCCACCGGTAACAAGTACTTTCTTCATGGTATAAATGTAAAACGGCCGGGGAAATACCCCGACCGTTTTAACAATAATCTTAAAGTTAGTTATTACAATGCTGGAATAAGCACTCCGTCAATAACGTGTACTACACCATTTCTACCCTGTACATTGGTAAGTACTACATTGGCATCGGTGTTACTTTCATCTGCATCTGCAATGGTAACGGCTTCGTCATTCACTGTAATGGAAATGCTTTGTCCGCTTACGGTTGGCACAACACCGGTAGTTACATCTTCGGCGCGCACTTCACTATCTAAAACATGGTAAGTTAAAACAGTAACTAATTGCTCGGTAGTGAGAGATTCTACTGTTCCGCTGATAGCTTCAAACGCACTGTTCAATGGTGCAAAAACAGTAAATGTTGCATCGTTGTCTGATAGCGTTTCTGCTAAGCCGGCATTTCCAACTGCATCAAATAAGCTCGACAAGTTTTCATCGTAAGATGCCAAATCTGCTACCGTGGGTATCGTTAGCACGGTATTGATTCCGTGGATAACGCCGTTAGTCGCGAGAATATCAGCATTATTGACTGATGAATAATTATTGAGCATTACCGATCCACCGTCGTTTTGCACGAGGAGCGAAAGTTGGTTTTCGTTTGGTGAAAAAGTGGAAGCTGTAGTAACGTAAGCATTTTCAGGTACGTCGGCAGCTCTTACTTCAGCGGCCAAGACGTGGTAGAGAAGAGTCTGCGTCACGACTTCTGCACCGAGTGCATCCACCAGGTCATCCACACGACTTCCGTCGCCATCTGCGTCTGTAATATTCTGAGCATCGAAAAATGCATTGAAAGCATCGTTGTTCGGCGCGAAAACGGTGTATGTTGCATCTTCATCAGATACTACATCTACCAAATCGGCGGCTTGCAGGGCTTCAACCAAAATACTGTATTCGGGATTTCCAATCGCTATTTCCGCTATGTTCTCGGTAGGACCGGGATTCGGGTTTGGATCGGGATCGTTGTCATCGTCGTCGTTACATGCGGTAAATAAAAGAGCGGCAGCCATTAGACTCCACAAAATGTTTTTTCTTAGAATGTTGATCATGGTAAAAAATTTATTTTTAGTTAACACAAGGTTAACATTGATCGTGCGACTATGTTCATCCACTCGGTACATAGAAAACCAATATATCGGATTTTTACGCGTTAGAATCGGAGCAGCAACCCGTTTAACCTGCCGTATTTCACACATTGACATGTGCAGAATTAAAGGGTTTCCCGAAGATTGAACCGGCATTTATCATCATCTTTAATTTTTGGTTATGTTGAATTCCTGCAACTTTTAAAACAAGCGCATGCGTAAGCTTTTTACCATATTTTTAACTTTAGTCGTATTTCAATTATCGGCCCAAATTCAAGATTTTGTCGATTACCACGACGAAGCATCTGAAATTGTGCGATCGGAAGGCAAGTTTCTGAACGGTCAGGAACACGGGGAGTGGAACTATTATTACGCTGACGGAACCCTGAAAGAGACCGCCAATTACAACCGCGGACGCCTGGACGGCGAAGTGACCACCTATTATTTCAATGGAAATTTGCAGGAGCGCGGATTTTTCAAATGGGGCGAGCAAGACAGTATATTCGAATCGTATTACCTCAACGAAAATCCGCTTTCAAAGGGGAATTACGAAGAAGGTTTAAAAGTGGGAAACTGGAATTATTGGTATAACGACTCTACCCCCAGGATGGAAGAAAAATACACCGGCGATGCAACCCCGAAACTCGTTAGCTTTTGGACCAAGGACGGTGAACAGACCATAATAAATGGCAACGGAAAGCTTATGGCATACTACGATTCGGGAGAACCCCAAAACCGCGAAACTTATAAGAACGGAGTGATAGATGGTTTTTCTGAAACCTGGTACGCCGGTGGAGTACCCCGCACTACTGGCTATTACAAGGATGGTAAGAAAGACTCGCTTTGGAATTATTTTCTCGATACGGGCTCCAAGTACAAGACGACCTTCTTTGAAATGGACACCTTAAACGGTCCATACCTGGAGTACTTTGACGACGGCGATACTTCTGTGACCGGTCAGTTTCTGGAAGGAGATAAACACGGCGAATGGGTCTTTCACCGACGGGAAGGCCATCCGGAAATGCGCGGAGACTTTGAGAACGGAGAGCAAAACGGCGAATGGAAATACTGGTTTGAAAACGGCGAATTGCATTTCGACGATGGCAAAAAGCAGGGCGAATGGGTAACCTGGTTTGAAGATGGCACTGTGCTTCAGCGCGGCACCTACGAGAACGGACTCGAAGAGGGACTCTGGAAATCATGGTACGAGAACGCCAACCCTAAAGACGAAGGATCTTTTACCGCAGGCAAAATAGATGGTAAGTGGAAAGGGTGGTATCCCGATGAAACCCGCCGATATGAAGGTACGTGGGAAAATGACATGAAAAACGGAAACTGGAAGAATTGGTATCCGAACGGAAAACTGGAAGAAAATGCCTGGTATAAAAACGGGGTGCTAAACGGTCCGTATATCAGCTATTCTGAGCAAGGCATTCCCGAAAGGGAAGGTTCTTACAATGATGGGAAGCCCGACGGAAAGTGGATTTACTTTTTCCAGGAAGGGGGAAAAATGCGCGAAGCTACCTATGAATCCGGAAAACTAAACGGAAAATCAGTAACCTATCACCGCCGAGGCGGACAGCCCCATCTGGAAGAATACTACGAAAACGGCAAGAGAGAAGGGAAGAGTACAGAGTATTCGCCGCGCGGAAATGTGATACAGGCCGTGGAGTACGAGAATGGACAGAAAGTTAAGGTTATCTCAGACAACCGAAGGTAAACCTGTTGGAAGTAACACGCTGAATTTTAAGAATTATTCATTAGCTTTGCGCCAGCATATTCGAAATGAAGTTTAGAGGGGCTGCTGCCCCTCTTTTTATTAGGTTATATCTTGATTACCGAAAATACCATAAGAGCCCTGGTGGGTGAGAAAATTGAAGGAACCGATTACTACATATTAAGTGTAGAAATAAAGTCGGGAAACAATATTTTTGTGGAGTTGGAGAGTATGGGTCCGGTGGCCATTTCAGATTGCGTTGACATCAGCAGGCAGATAGAACACAACCTCGATCGCGAAGAAGAAGATTTTTCGCTCCAGGTGAGTTCGCCCGGACTGGATAAACCGCTGAAAGATTTTAGGCAGTACGTTAAAAACATCGGCCGAACGCTGAAGGTGAAGCTCGAAAAGGATACCGAGTTGGAAGGTGTTCTCGCCGAAGCGAATCAGGAAAATATTACATTGAAGACGAGCAGGAAAGAACGGGTTCCCGGAAAAAAACGAAAAGAGTTAATTGAAGAAGAACACGTGCTGACCTACCCCGAAATAAAGCAAGCAAGAATAAAAATAATGTTCAAATAAGAAGTCATGAGCGATATCAATTTGTTCGAGTCATTCGCGGAGTTTAAAGAGTTTAAAAACATAGACCGCGAAACCATGATGCGCATTTTGGAAGACGTGTTTCGAAACATGTTGATCAAAAAGCACGGCACCGATGATAATTTCGACATTATCATCAACCCCGACGAGGGAGACCTCGAGATATGGAGAAACCGCGAAATTGTTCCCGACGGCGAAGTAGAAGATGAAAATAGCCAAATTGCTTATTCTCAGGCGATAAAAATAGAGCCCGACTTTGAAGTGGGTGAAGAGGCGACCGAAGAAATTAGACTCGATCACTTCGGCAGAAGAAGCATACTCTCGATGCGTCAAAACCTCGTTTCCAAAATTATTGAGCTTGAGAAAGACAGCTTGTATAAAAAATACAGCGAACGCGTTGGAGAAATTATTACCGGAGAAGTTTATCAGGTGTGGAAACGCGAAATTCTTTTGCTCGACGATGAAGGAAACGAACTACTCCTTCCCAAATCAGAGCAAATTCCGAGCGACTACTTCAAAAAGGGCGACTCGGTGAGAGCCGTTGTTGCCAAAGTGGAAATGCGAAACAACAACCCCATTGTTATCTTGTCTAGAAATGCACCGGAATTTTTGGAGCGGTTGTTTGAAATGGAAGTTCCCGAAGTATTCGACGGACTTATCACCATCAAGAAGATTGTAAGGGTTCCCGGCGAAAGAGCCAAAGTGGCAGTGGAGTCTTACGACGATAGAATTGATCCGGTAGGTGCCTGTGTAGGAATGAAGGGTTCCCGAATCCACAGCATTGTGCGCGAACTGAAAAATGAGAATATCGACGTGATTAACTTCACGAACAATATGCAGTTATTGATTCAGCGCTCACTGAGCCCGGCCAAAATCACCAATATTAAGCTGAACGAAGAAGAGAAAAAGGCCGAAGTTTTCTTGAAGCCAGATCAGGTTTCGCTTGCCATTGGTAAAGGCGGCCACAATATTAAACTCGCGAGTAAACTCACCGGATACGATCTGGATGTGTACCGCGAAACCGACGAAGACGAGGAAGATGTAGATTTGGAAGAATTTGCAGATGAAATTGATGGCTGGATCATCGACGAGCTTAAAGCCGTTGGGCTGGATACCGCGCGAAGCGTATTGGAGCTTAGCAAAGACGATCTGGTAAAACGCACCGATTTGGAGGAAGAAACGGTGATAGAAATATTAAAAATACTAAGCGAAGAACTTGAATAAGGGCTTGTGATGCTTATTTTATAAATTCGCAACTTCAGGAGCAGATCATTTATGCCGAGAACAACAACAGTTAGATTAAGTAAAGCAGCGAGAGAATTCAATGTGGGAATTTCCACCATTGTGGAATTTCTGGCTTCGAAAGGGCACAAAATAGAAAGTAAGCCCAACACCAAGCTAGATGCCGAGGTGTATGAGATTCTTATGGATGAATTTCAGGATTCAAAACAGCTGAAGGAAAAGTCTAAGCAAGCAGGTGTAAGTCCGCAGAGGCGCGAAACAGTTTCCATCAGCAAAGAGAAAGAGCAGGAGAAAAAAGCTGAGAAGGAATCTGGCAGCGACTCAGATTCAGTGCTTATCAAAAACGTTCAAGGCGACGACGAGGAAGTTTTTAAACCCAAGGTTGAATCAAAACCCGGGGTTTCGGTGGTTGGGAAGATAAATCTCGACAAGAACAAAGAAGAGCCCAAAGAAGAAAAAGCCACCGAAGAAAAACCGGAAGCGAAAGAAGAAAAGCCGAAAGAAGAGCCAAAAACTCCGGAGCCGGAAGCAAAGAAGGAAGAAGAGAAGCCCGAAGAAAAGGCAGAAGAGAAAAAAGAAGAGCCTAAGGCTGAATCAGATCCGGAGGAAACTCCGTCCAAAGAAAAAGAAGAAGAAAAAACCGCTTCTACGGGAAAACCAAAAGAAGAGGCAACCGAAAAGGAGCCCGAAGCCGAAGCGGAAAAACCCAAAAAGCAGGAGCGCGAAACGATTCGCTCAAGCGCCGGAAAACTTTCCGGACCGACTGTAGTGGGGAAAATAGATTTACCGAAAGACAGGCCGAAGAAGAAAAAGCCTGTTATGAGTACCGATCCCGAAACGGAGACGCAGCAAGGCCGAAGAAAGCGAAAGCGAATTCAATCTAAGGTTGACGTCAAAAAGGGCGGTGGTCCACCACAAAAAGGTAAACAGCGCAAAGGCCCTGCGCGTAAAGGAAACGAGCGACAGGAAATTAGCCAGGAAGATATAGACAGAGAGTTGAAGGAAACACTCGCAAAGCTGAGCGGTGGTTCCAAATCTAAATCAGCTAAAAATAGAAGAACCAAAAGAGATGAGCATTCACGCCGAAACGAGGAGCGCATGCAAATGGAAGAAGAGGGTTCAAAAACGCTGCAGCTCACCGAGTTTGTAACGGTTTCCGATTTGGCCAGCTTAATGGAAGTAACGGTTCCCGAAGTAATATCGGCGTGTATGACGCTTGGAATCATGGCATCCATTAATCAACGACTAGACGCAGAAACCATTAGTATCGTTGCCGATGAATTTGGATACAACGTAGAGTTTACTTCTGCCGACGAGCAGGAATCTATACAGGAAATAGAAGACAAACCGGAAGACTTACTGCACCGCGCGCCAATTGTTACCGTTATGGGACACGTTGACCACGGTAAAACATCGCTTCTGGATTATATCCGAAAGGAAAATGTAATTGCCGGTGAAGCCGGTGGAATTACCCAACACATCGGCGCTTACAGCGTAGAAGTTCCCGGCGACAAGCGAATTACATTTCTCGATACGCCGGGTCACGAAGCGTTTACCGCCATGCGGGCACGTGGGGCTCAGGTTACCGACCTCGCCATTATAGTAGTTGCCGCAGACGACGACGTGATGCCACAGACCAAGGAGGCGATAAATCACGCTCAGGCTGCTGGTATTCCGATGATCTTTGCCATTAATAAAATTGACCGGCCAAACTCTAATCCGGATAAGATTAAGGAACAATTGGCCAATATGAATATCCTCGTCGAAGATTGGGGTGGGAAATTCCAGAGTCAGGATATTTCTGCGAAGGAAGGAACCAACGTGGACGATCTTCTCGAAAAAATTCTGCTCGAAGCAGAGGTGCTCGAGCTTAAAGCGAATCCTTCTAAAAATGCCGTTGGTGCCGTTATCGAATCAACCCTCGATAAAGGTCGCGGTTACGTTACTACCCTACTCGTTGAGTCGGGTACCTTGAAGGTGGGCGATGCGGTACTCGCAGGGCATTTTACCGGAAAGGTAAAAGCTATGTTCAACGAGCGCGGTCAGGAAGTTAAAGAAGCCGGCCCATCTATACCGGTATCCATGCTCGGCTTGAGCGGAGCGCCAAACGCAGGCGATAAATTTAATGTGCTAGACGACGAGCGCGAAGCGAGAGCGATTGCACATAGACGCGAGCAACTTCAGCGCGAGCAAGGCGTGAGAACGCAGAAGCACATCACGCTCGACGAGATTGGAAGACGTATTGCAATCGGAGACTTCAAAGAGCTCAACATTATTCTTAAAGGTGATGTGGATGGCTCAGTTGAAGCTTTGGCAGATTCGCTTCAAAAGCTCTCTACCGATAAAATACAGGTAAACGTAATTCACAAAGCCGTAGGTCAAATTACCGAAAGCGATGTATTGCTCGCCACAGCATCCGACGCAATAATAGTCGGATTCCAGGTGCGGCCTTCTGGTGGTGCGCGAAAGCTTGCTGAGAAAGAAGAAATCCAGATCAAGATTTACTCGATCATCTACAAAGCCATCGAAGAAATTAAGGATGCGATGGAAGGAATGCTTTCGGCGAGAATCGAAGAGAAAGTTGTGGGTAACGCCGAAATTCGCGAAACCTTTAAAATCTCCAAAGTTGGAACCATTGCAGGTTGCTTTGTCACCGACGGCGTGATTACCAGAAATTCAAAAATTCGGGTAATCCGAGATGGAATTGTGGTTTACAGCGGCGCGCTCGGAAGCCTTAAGCGCTTTAAAGACGATGTGAAGGAAGTTCGCAAAGGTTACGAATGCGGACTCAATGTAGATAAGTTCAACGACATTAAACCCGGCGATGTAATTGAAGCGTTTGAAGAGGTGGAAGTGAAGCAGACGCTTGACGATTAATAGGTGGCCGTCTATAGAGTCCATTATCGGCGTTGCACTTCTTTCGTAAACCCACCCACCGGTGGGTGGGCAGTGAAGACTTAATCCGCCGTATGGCGGCTTGTGAGCTTTGTGTCTTTTGCGTGAACCTAAAAACCTATCATATAACCTAATCGCTAACTTCCTGACGTTGATATAAATAGAGTTTCGCGAAATCCCGAAATCGTTTCGGGGTAAGCGAAGCAATCCCGAACTTGTTTCGGGGATCTCAGTCCCCACTGCCCTTCGGTGGAGCTCAAGCGTCAGCGCTATTTTTTTGCGTATGGCTGTCCAGATAAACAGTTATCAAAATAGGTAATAGTAGCAGCGCTCATAGGGGAACTTAGGTCAATAAGCGTCTATTCGGAGTCTGACTTGCGAAGCGGTGGTAGCTCAATTTTGTCCTGTACAATATAAGAGCCGGGAAACATTGGTTCGATTTCTTTTTTAAATCCATCGCATTCCAATCGGTTTCTGAAATCGCCTACGCGCAGCCGGAAATTCGGTGCGAGATAAGAGATATAAGCTCCCATTTCAGGATATTCTTTTAGAAATTCGGCTTTTTTATCGCGGGCTTCTTCGCGCTTTCCGAAATAGATTTGAACCCGATAACCGGAAGGAAGTGTCGGGTATTCCTTTTTCATCGAATCCAATAGGGCAATGTCGCTGCTTTGAATGATTTTGATTTTCCCACGCTTCGAAACAGATCGCTCAAAAGCCTGGGTATGGCGAACAGTGTCTTTTTTGGCTTTTTTATCGGAGCGATACAATCGCCAATCTTCACCATCTTGAGCAAATGATATCTGAGCCACAATAAAGGTTAAAATTGCGATTGTTAATTTTTTGTTCATTGCTTTTTATTCTAGCGACAAACTTAACGCAAAATCGTGCCAGCTATGGTTCACATGTTCAGGTATTTCGAAAATGATTTCATTCATAAAGAGACTCCACGTCGCAAATAGTGTAGGATTTAGCCTTATTTAGATTTAATATAAATTATTTTTTGCCGGGACAATTTTACTTCAAGTACAGCACGAGAACTGATGTTTGTGTTAAATTTGCGGGAAATTTTAGACCTGTACAGCGTCTAAACTCAAGTTGTGATATGAAGCAAACTTCAAGAGAACTTCTCCGGGTTCTTAGATCGATTGGAATAGTGTTGTTGGTAGCGGGGATATTCGGAGTTGAAAAAACCCAGGCTCAAGATGGTGAAAAGCTGTTTAACGCAAACTGCGGGGCTTGCCACAAAGTAGATAAAAACCTGACAGGTCCAGCGCTTAAGGGCGTTGAAGAACGATGGGCAGGAAAAGAAGAACTTCTTTACCGATGGATTAAGAACCCGGCTGAGGTTAAAGAAGAAGGTGATCCTTATGTAAAAGATCTCCTAAAAGAATGGGAGCCAAAGTCTGGCCTCATGAATGCTCAGGCGGTAAACGATGAAGAAATCGACGCCATTCTACAATACGTTGCAGATTGGACGCCTCCGGTAAAAGATACTCCAACTGACGGAGGTGGTGTTTCCGCCCCAGTCGAAGATCCCGGACTGTCGTCAACGTGGTTACTCATTATATTCTTTATCCTTTTAATTCTCGTTTTCTCACTTTGGGGCGTGAAGTCTTCGCTCTCAAAATTGAGTGCGACCATGAAGGAAGCAGATGGGGAAGAAGTGCCTGCAGAAGTTTCATTCGCAGAAAAAACCAAATCGTGGCTTTGGGATAATAAAGTATTTGTTTCCATCGCCGGAATTCTCGTGGTGGTGTATTTGGCTGTAGCCGGATACGAAGCGCTTATGGGAATCGGAGTTTACCAGGGCTACACACCAGAACAGCCCATAAAATTCAACCACACCTTACACGCCGGTCAAAACGAAGTGGCTTGTGTTTACTGTCACCACAGCGCGCAGAAAAGTAAGCATGCCGGAATACCCTCCGCCAATATCTGCATGAATTGCCACACGGGAATTCAGGAAGGGCAAAGTGAAGAAGGAACGGCAGAGATTCAAAAAATTTACGCAGCCGTAGGTTGGGATACCGATGCGATGGCATACACCGGCGAAGAAAAGCCGATAAAGTGGGTGAAAGTGCACAACTTGCCAGACCACGCTTACTTTAATCATGCCCAACACTACGTTGTTGGTGAAATTGAATGCCAGGAATGTCACGGACAGATGCAGGAAGACTATACGGTGGCCGGACAATACGCTCCCATGACCATGGGTTGGTGCATCGATTGTCACAACAAGACCGAAGTGAACATGGATGGCAATGGCTACTACGACGAAATACACGACCGCTTGAAAGACAACGGCAAAGAAGAACTTAAGGCGTATCTGGAAGATGGATCCATTACAGCTAGGGAACTAGGTGGATGGGAATGCGCTAAATGTCATTATTAAATCAAGGCTTGCACGAATACAATAGTATGGCAAACGATAAAAAATACTGGGTAGGTCTCGAAGAGCTCCACGAAACAAAAGAGTTTCAGGAATCAAGTAAAAACGAATTTACGCAGTCATCCCTTTCAGTTGATGATTTTCTGTCTGAAACGGATTTGAATAAAACTTCTACGAATAGAAGAGACTTTTTAAAGTTTCTCGGATTCAGCGTTACTGCAGCTACGATCGCTGCATGCGAGACGCCTGTGATCAATTCTATTCCCTACGTGAACAAACCCGAAGAAATTACACCGGGTGTTCCTACGTATTACGCGTCTACTTATTTCGACGGTACCGATTACGGCAGCCTCGTGGTGAAAACCAGAGAAGGTAGACCTATTTTTATAAAGGGAAACAAAAAGCACGGCATTAACAACGGTGCGCTTACATCGCGGATAAATTCGTCGGTGTTGAGCTTGTACGACAATGCGCGTTTGAAAAATCCGCGTATTGAAGGAGATGATGCCACCTGGGACGAGGTAGATAGAAATATCTCCGAGAAACTCGACGCGATCGCAGAGGCCGGGAAGGAGATTACATTGCTCACCGGAACCATCATTAGCCCATCTACACAATCGGCGATTACCGAGTTCAAGAAAAAGTACGGAGAAGACAAAGTAAATGTGGTAACCTACGATTCCATCTCTCAATATGGAATTCGCAAATCGCATGAAATTTCCTTCGGAAAAGCAATGATACCGCACTTTGATTTCTCAAAGGCCAAGGTTATCGTAAGTGTTGCTGCCGACTTTATGGACAACTGGCTGATGCATACTCAATATGTTCCGCAGTATGCAAAAAACAGAAATCCGCAATCCGATTGGATGAGTAAGCATTACCAGTTTGAAACGCGCCTTTCGCTCACCGGTTCTAACGCCGATGTTCGCGTGCCTGTGAAGGCATCTCAGCAGGGAATGGTGCTTTTGGCCTTGCACAACGAAGTAGCTAAACGCACCGGGGGAAATCAGGAATCGGTGAGTACCGATGGATTGCCTATGAAGAGAATTGCGGCGGCAGCAGACGATCTTTTTCAGAATAGAGGAAAGTCGCTTGTAGTTGCCGGAAGCAACAATGCACACGAACAAGTTATTGTGAACTCCATTAATGCCATGCTTGGCAACTATGGAAACACCATTTCTACGGAAGTAGAAACCTTTATTAAGCAAGGTAACGACGCCGAAGTATTAGAGCTCACCACGAAAATGAAATCGGGAAGAGTCGGAGCGCTTTTGATTGCAGGCGATATCAATCCATCTTATTCTCTGCCATACGCAGACGACTTTAACAGTGCGCTCGAAAAAGTGGAGCTGACGGTTTCCTTCGCCGGAAAGGCTGATGAAACGGCATCGAAATGTGGATTTATCTGTCCGGATAATCACTACCTGGAGTCCTGGAATGATTACTATCCGGTAACGGGTCACTACGCTTTGGCACAACCCACCATAAATAGACTTTTTAATACCCGACAATTTCAGGAGAGCCTTCTGAAATGGTCTGGAAACAATACTTCATATCACGATTACGTCAAGAATGTTTGGCAGGAATACACATCGTCTATGGGCGATGAAGGATTCCTTTTCGACGATTTTTGGTACAATGCACTCCGAAATGGCTCGGTAAGTGTTAAGGTGCCAAAAAGCGAATGGAGTCCCGAAATGAATTCAGACGCCCTTCGTCAGGCCGTATCAAAAGTGAAGTCGGCATCGCCCAAATCTGGAGAATTCGAAGTTGTGCTTCACACCAAGGTAGGTATTGGCGACGGTTCGCATGCTACCAATCCGTGGCTTCAAGAGCTTCCCGATCCTATATCGAAAGTTACCTGGGACAACTACATCGCCATGAATCCTGCCGATGCCGAAGAGAAGGGATTTAAGCTTCACCTCGGTCAGGAGTTGCCAGCTTCCCTTGCGAAAGTTACGGTAAAGGGCAAATCGCTCGAGCTACCGGTAGTTCCGCAGCCCGGACAGAAGAGGGGAACAGTTTCAATAGCGCTGGGATACGGAAGAGGAGCCAACGGAGAGAATATTGGTAAATCGGCCTTCCGAACCGGAAATTACGGCGGGTACGACAAGGACGAAAACGGAAATAAAATTCCAATTGGTAAGAACGCATACCCACTTGTTGTTTTTGAAGACGAAGGAGCGAATTACAATTTAACCGGAGCCACCATAGAGCCCGCGAGCGGCACGTATGCCATCGCTACTACCCAGATACAGCACACCCTCATGGGTAGAGATTCCGTAGTTAAAGAAACATCTTTTTCATTCTTTAAGTCTGCCCCGAAGGAAGCTTACAATAAGCCTCACGAATTATCTGTTCACGAAGACGGAGAAACGGTAAAGAAAAATGTGGACGATATAGACCTTTGGGCACAGCACCCTGTAGAAGGAGTTGGGCACCGATGGGGGATGTCAATAGACCTTTCCACCTGCATTGGTTGCAGCGCTTGTGTTACAGCCTGCCACTCAGAAAACAATGTCCCCGTTGTAGGAAAAGACGAAATACGCCGAGGAAGAGACATGCACTGGCTGCGCATAGACCGGTACTACTCTTCTGAAATGGACCTGGAAAAGGGAGAAGATCAAGATCTTGGGGTGATAGACACGTACCGCGAAATGGAAGTGCCGGAGTACGAAAATCCGACAACGGTGTTTATGCCGATGATGTGTCAGCACTGCAACCACGCTCCCTGCGAGACGGTTTGCCCGGTTGCCGCTACCACCCACAGCAACGAAGGATTGAACCAAATGACATACAATCGCTGTATCGGTACGCGATACTGCGCGAACAACTGTCCGTTCAAGGTGCGTAGATTCAACTGGTTTAACTACAAGGCATACGATAAATTTGCCGAGGTTAATCCATCGCAGGATGCAGTAGCCAGAATGGTACTGAATCCTGACGTTACCGTTCGCTCCAGAGGAGTTATGGAGAAGTGCAGCATGTGTGTGCAGCGAATCCAGGCCGGTAAACTCGACGCTAAAATGAAGGGTGAGCCACTGGAAGACGGCGCGATTATAACCGCCTGTGCCGAAGCTTGTCCTACCAATGCAATTAGTTTTGGAGACCTTAACGATGCCAAGAGCCAGATCAGGGACGACGAGGCGGATAAAAGAACGTATCACGCGCTTGCGGAAGTAGGGGTAAAGCCAAGTATGAGTTATAAACTAAAAGTGCGCAACGCGTAGTCAACGATAGAAATTTAGAACAGCATGCATAAAGAAGCTGCCATAAGGGAACCGTTGATATTAGGTGATAAGACTTATCACGATATCACTGCCGACGTAGTTGGCCCTATTGAGAATAAAGCGCCCCGGGCCTGGTATATTTTAATTACCATCGCCGGATTAATCAGCCTTTGGGGGCTGGGGTGTATTGTGTATCTAATAGCTACCGGGATAGGCGTCTGGGGTTTGAATAAAACCGTTGGATGGGCCTGGGATATCACCAACTTCGTTTGGTGGGTAGGTATTGGTCACGCCGGAACATTGATTTCTGCGGTACTCCTGCTCTTTCGCCAAAAATGGCGTATGGCCATCAACCGATCCGCGGAAGCGATGACCATTTTTGCCGTTATGATGGCAGCCCTTTTCCCCGGAATACACATGGGAAGAATTTGGCTCGCCTATTTTGTATTTCCCTTGCCCAACACTTTTGGGTCGCTTTGGGTAAACTTCAATTCACCACTGCTGTGGGATGTATTCGCGATTAGCACCTATTTTAGTGTTTCGCTCGTATTTTGGTACATCGGTCTAATCCCCGACTTTGCTACCATCCGCGACAGAATGACGAAACCGCTCGCGAAAAAGATCTACGGTTTGTTGAGTTTTGGCTGGTCTGGAAAGGCCAAGAACTGGACGCGTTTCGAAGAGGTTTCTCTGGTACTCGCCGGTTTGGCCACACCACTTGTATTCTCGGTTCACTCCATTGTATCCATGGACTTTGCGACGAGTGTAATTCCGGGATGGCACACCACTATATTCCCACCCTACTTCGTGTCTGGTGCGGTATTCTCCGGCTTTGCAATGGTGCTTACCCTGCTTCTCATCATGCGGAAGGTAATGAAGTTGGAAAACTACATTACCATTAAGCACGTGGAGTACATGAACATTGTAATAATTGTTACCGGCTCCATAGTTGGTGTAGCGTACATTACCGAGCTTTTTATATCGTGGTATTCGGGAGTGGAGTACGAATCTTACGCCTTTATAAATCGTTTTAGCGGACCCTATTTCTGGGCTTACTGGGCTATGATGACCTGCAACGTGGTGAGCCCGCAGTTGTTTTGGTTTAAGAAGATCAGAACAAACCTAACCGCCACCTTTATTCTTTCCATTGTCGTAAACATCGGTATGTGGTTCGAGCGATTCGTAATTATCGTAACCTCTCTTCACAGAGATTACGTTCCGTCAAGCTGGTCTATGTTTTACCCCACCTGGGTTGATATTGGAATATTTATTGGGACAATCGGAATTTTCTTTACGCTCTTCCTGCTCTTTGCGCGGTTCTTCCCCGTATTAGCATTGAACGAGTTGAAATCTATTCTGAGGGTTTCTGGTGAGAAATACAAAAAAGAAGATCACTAATGGCTGAGACAAAGAATTTTACCAAGGTGGTTCACGCCATGTTCGACGACGACCACCGCCTGCTCGATGCAGCCAAAGATTTGGTTGGAAAAGGCATTCGCATAAAAGACGTGTATTCTCCTTTCCCAATTCACGGTCTCGACCCGGTAATTGGAATTAAGCGAACGCGACTTGCAGTAGTATCTTTCATGTTTGGGTTTTTTGGTATTTCACTCGCCTTATTGGGAATGTGGTACTTTATGATCTCAGACTGGCCAATGAATATAGGTGGAAAGCCAAGCTTCAGCCTTATTGAAAATTTGCCTGCGTTTATTCCCGTTACTTTTGAGTTTACGGTGCTTTGCGCCGCTCACGGAATGGCCATTACTTATTTAATAAGAAACGGAACGCTCCCGGGAATGCCGGCAGTGAACCCAGACCCGAGAACCACCGACGATAAGTTTGTGATGGAGATTACCAACCTCGAAAATCCCAATCTCTCTTCCGACGAACTGAGCGAAATGCTCAAAGCTGTTGGAGCGATTGAGATAAACGAAAAGGAAATTGCTTAAGAGATGAAAAAATTAATAAATCGTATTTTCCACACCCCTCTGGCCGCAGTATTGGTATTGCTCGCCTTAACGGGATGTGTGCGAGACGAGAATAGCCCCGGCTACGAGTATATGCCAGACATGTATCGAAGCCCGGCTGTAGAAGCTTATGTTGACTATGGCGAAGTGCGCGACTCCATAAATCGCGATTACATGGAAACTATTTCGGCGCGCAAGCCACCGGAAGGAACCGTGCCAATGACCAACAGCAACATTGACGATATGCCATACACTATACCCAACACAAACGATGGGTATGAGTTGGCCGGAGAAGTGCTCAAGTCGCCACTCAAGAATACAGAAAAAATAATAGCGGAAGGCACGCAGATTTACGCCGACTTTTGTGTACAATGCCACGGAGCCGAAGGGCAGGGTAATGGCGCAGTAGTGGCGAAAGGCGGACACCCCGCTCCCGGAGCGTACAATGGTCCTTTAAAAGATTTGCCGGAAGGAAAGATGTTTCACACCCTTACTTACGGAAAAGGAGTAATGGGCTCTCACAGTGGAGATGCCACTGCTGAATTACTGAATCGATAATTGCATTAAAGACAAGAAAATGAACTTCGTTTTCTCTAACAGAGCTAAATTATTTTCCATAATCTTAATGGTTATTGGAGCAATCGCCATTGTAGCCGGATTTTTTGCCGATGGCAGCGAGCACCACGGTCGCTGGTGGTCTAACCTACTCATCAATGGTTTTTACTTCCTGGGTATTTCCCTGGGCGCCTTGTTTTTCTACGCACTTCACTTTGCAACAGAAACAGCGTGGGCGGTAATGCTCAGACGGGTTATGGAAGGCGTGTTTTCTTTTATCCCTTACGCCGCTGTTGTACTGGTTATCGTTTTTATCGGAGCTTCATTTCACTGGAACCATATCTATCATTGGATGGACCAGTCTGTACTCTCCGAATTTGTGAGCGAAGCTACGGTAGATAGCGATCACCCCGAGTATTACGACTCGATGGCCGAAGCTGAAGAAGCCGGAGTAACCGCTCTAAAAAATGAAGATTACGACGAAATAATTGCCAATAAATCGGCCTACCTAAACATTCCCTTCTTTTGGGTGAGAAGCATTTTGTACCTGGGCGTATTCATCTTATTTGCCCGATGGTTCAGACGCCGATCGCTGAAAGAAGACGAAGAAGGCGGCACGAGACTGCACACCCTCGGATATAAACGGGGAGCCCTTTATCTCGTGCTTTTTGCAGTGTTCTCTTCTACGCTCGCCTGGGATTGGCTTATGTCAATTGATACCCACTGGTTCAGTACACTGTTTGGATGGTATGTATTCTCTGGAATGTGGGTGTCGGCAATGAACGTAATCATCATTTTAACCCTTTACCTTGTTTCAAAAGGGTATCTAAAGGATATCAATTCCAGCCACGTGCACGATATGGGTAAATGGGTGTTTGCCTTGAGTTTCCTATGGTCGTACCTGTGGTTTTCACAGTTTCTTCTTATCTGGTATTCCAATATCCCGGAAGAAGTAACTTATTTCATTACAAGAATCGAAGAATATAAAGTTCCATTTTTCGGAATGTTTATAATCAATTTCGCCCTTCCGATGTTAATATTAATGTCGAGAGACGCGAAACGAAACCCTGGATTTTTGATAACAATCGGAACAATCATTTTTATAGGGCATTACTTGGATACCTACATGTTAGTAGTTCCGGGAGTACTCTTTGAAAGTTGGGAATTTGGCTGGATGGAGATCGGCTTCTTCCTCGGATTTACCGGCTTGTTTATTAACCGGGTTTTGTCTGCACTTACAAAGGCATCGCTGGTGCCCAAGCAGTCGCCGTATCTCGAAGAGAGTTTGCATCACAGTATATAAAGAATAGATTTAGAAAGATATCATGGAGAAATTGCTTTTAGTTCTGGTAGTTGTACTCGCAATAATTGGGATTGCCCAAATTGTGCGGGTTTACCGGCTTTCTTCTGAGTTGAGTAACAAAAAAGAAGAAGATTTTTCGCCTACTGCAAATAGGATAAACGGCAACTTGCTGTTGATTTTTATGATCGCCCTATTCGCAACATTTATTTGGCAAATGGTAGAGTACTGGGATGTACTTTTACCCGTTGCAGCGTCGGAACACGGCGTGGAAGTAGATCAGTTGCTCAACTTTAACTGGGCCATACTTTTTATCGTCTTTTTCGCCGTAAACTTCCTGCTCTTTTTCTTTGCAAAGAAATATGCGCACGATCCAAAACGCAAAGCGCTATACCTGGCGCACAACAATAAGTTAGAGCTTATTTGGACGGTAATTCCATCTATTGTTCTCGCCGTAATTATTATCTACGGTCTGCGAACCTGGAACCAAATTATGGATGAACCTGCAGATGATGCGGTCGTCGTTGAATTATATTCAAAACAATTCGACTGGACAGCCCGTTATACCGGCGAAGATGGAAAACTTGGAGAGTCAAATTTCACCCTGATTACAGGTCAAAATCCTTTAGGCGTAATCACAGATGAAGGAGTAGATGAAAAAATTGTAGAGCTGAACGAAGACATCGAAAAGACCAGAACTACCATTGAAACGGAAATACTGCCCGATAGCAGAGTAGAAGAATTGGAAGATAGAATCGGTATGAGAACGCGGCAGCGATCCAGAGTGATGAATTACAAGGAGAGCGACAGGGATTTTTCCGTAGCTCATGACGATGTAATCGTTAAAGGAGAAATGCACATTCCGGTAAACAGAGATGTGAGTTTTCAAATCCGCTCAAGCGATGTAATTCACAGTGCCTTTATGCCCCACTTCAGAGCGCAAATGAACGCGGTTCCGGGTATGACCACTAAGTTTTCATTTAAGCCCACCATCACCACCGATTCAATGAGGACGGTGCTGGAAGACGAAGAATTTAATTATATCTTGCTATGTAACAAGGTATGTGGGTCTGCACATTACAATATGCAGATGAACATCGTTGTAGAAAGCGAAGAAAAATACCAGGAATGGCTCTCACAGCAGAAAACTTTTGTAGAACCCGAAGAAGGTGAAGGAACTGCAGAAGCGAAGTCGGGGGAGAATGAAGAAGAAAGAATAATTGCTGTACAATAACTGAAAAAAAATTACGCTTATGAGCGCAACAATGGAAGCACACGCAACTGAGCACGCACATCACCACGAGAAGGAGAGCTTCGTTTCGAAGTACGTCTTTTCGCAGGATCACAAAATGATTAGCAAGCAGTTTTTGATAACTGCTATCTTCATGGCGATCATAGCGATGATGCTCTCGGTATTTTTTAGGCTGCAGCTGGGATGGCCTGGAGAGAGTTTTGAAATACTAAACTATTTTCTCGGCGATCGCTGGGCTCCAGATGGGGTGCTCGATCGAAATATGTACCTGTCGCTGGTAACCATTCACGGAACCATTATGGTTTTCTTTGTGCTTACCGGTGGTTTGAGTGGTACGTTTAGCAATTTGTTGATTCCGCTGCAAATCGGTGCCAGAGACATGGCTTCGGGATTCCTGAACATGCTTTCGTACTGGTTCTTCTTTGTTTCTAGCATCATTATGGTTGCTTCGCTCTTTGTAGAGACTGGTGCTGCCGGTGGGGGTTGGACCATTTATCCACCTTTGAGTGCACTGCCTCAGGCCATGCCTTCATCGGGATTGGGAATGACGCTCTGGCTTACCAGTATGGCTATTTTTATTGCGAGCTCATTGCTGGGTAGCCTGAACTACATCGTTACCATC
>JAIVHP010000360.1 GCA_020201045.1 Flavobacteriales bacterium | reverse complement strand
ATTAGCGGCAATTCAGAAGAAGTGAGCATCGTATACGCATCGCATGCGGGCGATGGAGATTTCGCCAAAACCCTGGCAGAGAGCGAAGAGCGCGATCGCAGAACATCGTACACCAATGTGGGCACCCACAAAGACGATTTGAAGTTTTTGATAAACGGATACCCACTTAAGAAATTCGGATCGCAGGGCCAGCAAAAAACCTTTTTAATTGCACTCAAGCTGGCTCAATTCGACATTGTTCGATCGGCTACCGACAAAACGCCGGTTCTACTGCTCGACGATATTTTTGACAAAATTGACGATGTGCGTGTGCAGCACCTGATGAAACTCGTGAGCGACCACAATTTCGGTCAGATCTTTATAACCGATACCCATGCCGAGCGAATTTCCGATATCTTTAACGGAATTACCGAAAGCAAGAAAGTTTTTAACGTAAAAGAAGGAGCCATAGATGAATCGCGACCACAATGAAGAGCCACTCGGCGACGTAATAGACCGACTTTTAAAAGCCTACGGACTGGAAGAAGGGTACTACGCCGCGGCCATAATTACCTATTGGGAAAAAATGATGGGACCGGCGATAGCGCGACGGACCAAAGGGGTAAAACTCCACAAAGGAAAGCTAATTATAACCGTAGATTCCGCCCCGCTACGCGAAGAGCTGAGCTACGCTTCGGAGCGCATTATGCAAAAAGTTAACCGCCAAATCGGCCACCGTATTGTAAATTCAGTGGAGTTGAAATAGAAAAAAGCCACCCCGAAGAATATCGAAGCGGCTTTCATTCCAATAAATTACTTCAAACTTATCCTACAATTTCCCTTTCCGAGAAGTGGAAGTTGCTTTCGATTTCTGCGTTTTCGTCGCTGTCTGAGCCGTGGACGGCATTTTTCGCTTTCGATTCGGCAAACTGTTTTCTGATTGTTCCTTCCGCTGCTTCTGCGGGGTCGGTAGCTCCAATTAGCTTTCTGAAGTCTTCTACCGCATTGCTTTTTTCCAATATTGCAGCAACGATGGGGCCCGAAGTCATATAGTCAACTAGCTCGCCGTAAAACGGACGCTCTTTGTGCACCGCGTAAAAGGTTTCCGCTTCACCTTTGGTAAGGTGGGTGAGCTTCATCGCTTTGATGCTAAATCCGGCATCGATTATCATGTCAATGATTTTCCCGGTATTGTTCGCTTCTACCGCGTCGGGCTTTATCATCGTAAAGGTTCTGTTTGTTGTCATTGCAATTATTTGTGGTTCTTAAAATCGGCGCAAAAATAGAAATTACCTTGTACTCTTTTCGAAATACTTCCCGGTATTGCGATTCGTCTGAAAGTCCCTTTGCCGCCACGCGCCGTGTTTGGTTGATGTTGGTTTTAAAATCACCGGGTTGCATAATGCTCACATGGATATTCCACTGCGCGAGTTCCATCCGCAGCGTTTCCGAAAAGCGGTCCACAGCGCTTTTACTCGCGCTGTAAACTCCCCGAAAAGGCAGTCCGAATTCTCCAGCTATGCTCGAAATATTGATGATTTGACCCGAGTGTTGTTTGCGCATTTGCGGAATTACCGCCCGGCAACAATCTAAAAGTCCAAAAACGTTTGTCTTGAAAATTTCTTCTATTTCTTCGGTAGAGCTGTCTTCAATGCTTCCGGCCATTCCCAAACCGGCATTGTTTACCAAAACGTCGAGTCGGTTTGTCGATTGCACCACGTAGTCTACCGCGTTTTTGATGGATTCGCGATCAGACACATCCATGCGAACCATGGTGATGTCCTTCTGGATTTCGCCATTTTTTACCTTGCGGCTGGTGCCGAAGACCTTACATCCTTTTGTGAGAAGATATTTGCAAATTGAAAGTCCGATGCCCGATGAACCCCCGGTAACGAGTACGACTTTTCCCTCCATAGTAGAAAAAAAAAAGTGGGCAAGCTACTCACATCGCACCGCTACAACCGCATACCCTTGCTCCTTTCCAGGCCTGGGGGAGTTCTGCAGGAGCTGGTCGTATGAGACTTGCCCGGCGACAAAAGTACAAATCAATTGATCTCAAACAATAAAAACATTGTAAATGATTCGGGTTTCTATATTTGTAAGAAACTAAACAAACTAACAATGAAGAATCAGCACGCTTTAAATCTTGGGCTATCCCTTGCCGCCATTGGTATTGTGGTTTTTTTACTGATGGCCATTTTACCCGGAAACCTTTGGATTTCCATGGTTCTCGGCATCGTTTCACTGGGGTTTGCGATCTACCTACCCATCCGCTTCACCAAAAAACAACGCCGCGAACAGGGTGGTTATATCACTTTTAAGGAAGTGTTTTTAACCGCTATTACCGGGCTTGTTTTAAGCGCCGTTATTTCTTTTGCCTTCACTTATGTTTACACGAGCTTTATCGATACCGGCTATGTTGACCGACAGGTAAAAACTTCGGTGAAGGGAACGATGAAGTGGCTGGAGGGGAATATGGCCGATGAACAAATGGAAGAAATACTGCGCGAAACGGAAGAAAAAACGCGGGAAGGGTTTACTCCAATGGGGATGGTTAAAAGTTTTGGCATATACCTCGCCGTTTACGCCGTATTTAGTTTGATCTTAGCCGCCGTAATTAAAAATGAGCCGGAGCGGGAAGTGAGCTCCGGAAGTGAAGAATTGATTGACCGATAAAAGAATTTGCCGCCTTTGATTTCTATTGTAATACCGCTGTACAACGAAGCCGAATCCATCGCAGAATTGCAGGAGTGGATAGATCGCGTTTTAAAACAAAACCAACTCGATGGGGAGGTAATTTACATCGACGACGGCAGCAACGACGGGAGCTGGAAAATTATTGAAGAACTCATCGCCAGATATCCGTATGTGAAAGGGGTGAAGTTTGCGAGAAACTATGGAAAGGCAGCCGGATTGCAGTCTGCCTTTGAACACGCTACAGGCGATATCGTGATCACCATGGATGCCGACTTGCAGGATTCTCCCGACGAAATCCCCGAGCTGGTGCGGATGATCCGCGAAGACGGGTACGATCTCGTGTCGGGATGGAAAAAGAAGCGCTACGACCCGCTGAGCAAAACCATTCCCACAAAGCTATACAATTGGGCCACCCGACAAATGTCGGGCATAAAACTTCACGATTTTAACTGCGGTCTAAAGGCGTATCGCCGGCAGGTGGTTAAGAGCATAGAGCTATACGGCGATATGCATCGCTACACTCCGGTTTTGGCGAAGCGAGCCGGTTTTGAACGAATTGGTGAGAAGGTGGTAGAGCACCGCGCTCGAAAATATGGAAAAACGAAGTTTGGAATTTCCAGGTTTGTGAATGGCCCACTCGATCTGCTCACGGTCAGTTTTGTTTCCAAGTACGGAAAAAAGCCCATGCATTTTTTCGGAGTGATCGGGGCAGTGATGTTTGTAATTGGCGTTGTGGTTTTCGGGTATATTGGCGGGGAGAAACTCTGGGCGATGTATCACGGATGGCCAGCAAAGAATATCGCACATATGTCGATGTTTTACGTGGCGCTCACCGCAATGATTATCGGCACTCAATTGTTTATTGGTGGGTTTTTGGCCGAGTTACTCCGAGGTGTTTCTCCCGAGCGAAACCGATACATCATCGATACCAAAGCGGGGTTTAATGAATAACACCAGAGCCAATTAACTCATCTTCTGTATACCACGCTACAAATTGTCCGGGAGCAACGCCCCGCTGAGGTTCGTCGAAAAGCACGAATAAGGTAGTATTGCGCAGACGCAATTCGGCCTGAACTAATTTTTGGCGATACCTAATTCGCACATCGTACCTTCTCACCTCGCCTTCAGTCATTCTTAAGTCTTCTCTTACCCAGTGAATGTCTTCTGCAGGCACGCGTATACCTTTCCGGTAAAGTCCGGGATGGTCGTCGCCCTGACCGGTGTAAATCACATTTTCAATCACATCGGTTCCAATTACAAAAAGGGGTTTGGCAGTTCCACCTACATTCAATCCCTTTCTTTGACCTACGGTAAAGTAGTGCGCCCCCCGGTGATTGCCTACTATCTTTCCCTGCTCGCTGGTAAAATGGTGTGGAACGGTAAGCTCTTCTTCAAGCGCAGTATCGGGAACTTCAGTCATTTCTTCAGCGCCAATTTCGATGATTTTTCCGCTTTTGGGCTCCAGCTTTTGCTGTAAAAAGTCCGGAAGGCTTATTTTTCCAACAAAACACAGTCCCTGAGAGTCTTTTTTATCGGCTGTAACCAGATTTTCTGCTCGGGCAATTTCGCGCACTTCGCTCTTCTCCATTTCACCGATGGGAAAGAGGGCTTTGCTGAGTTGATCTTGGGTAACCTGACACAAGAAATAGCTTTGATCTTTATTTTTATCCTTCCCGGCGAGAAGTCTGTAAACTGTTTTTCCGTTTACGGAAGTTTCATCTTTGCGGCAATAATGACCCGTTGCCACATAATCGGCACCCAGACTTAAAGCGGTTTTTAGAAAAATATCAAATTTGATTTCGCGATTGCACAAAACATCGGGGTTTGGCGTGCGCCCGGCGGCGTACTCGTCAAACATGTAATCTACAATACGCTCTTTGTACTCCGCGCTGAGATCTACCACCTGGAACGGGATGTTGAGCTTTTGGGCTACGAGCATCGCATCGTTGCTGTCTTCAATCCAGGGGCATTCATTGGCCAGAATTACCGACTCATCGTGCCAATTTTTCATAAAAAGTCCAATCACATCGTATCCCTGCTCCTTCAGCAAAAAAGCGGCTACACTGGAGTCTACACCCCCTGACAATCCAACTACTACACGTTTCATTTGATTTTAATCTGGATGCAAAGTTACAGAATCTCCCATTCCACAGCAGCCACTATCTGAATAGAAATTGCGATAGTTCGACGGGAGTAGGGTTCAACTTTGGGAAAGCTTGTGCGAATGCGTATTTTGTGCGCTAAAGAAAATTTATTTACACAAAAATCTAATCAAATAATGGAGAAGAATAATGTATCTGCTAAAGAAGCGCTCAAAATGCTTATGGATGGAAATAAGCGCTTTGTTTCAAACACGTTAAATCACCCAAGGACAGATCAGGCGAGAAGATCAATGCTCACAGAAGGGCAGGCCCCTTTTGCCATTGTGCTCTCTTGCGCAGATTCGCGGGTAGATCCCAATATCGCCTTCGATCAGGGGTTGGGCGATCTCTTCGTTATCAGAGTTGCTGGAAATGTAGCCAGGCATAAAATACTTGGGAGTATCGAGTATGCTGTACAGCACCTGGGTACCCAACTGGTATTCGTACTCGGGCACGAAAAGTGTGGTGCAGTAACAGCATCTATGGAGCCGGCAGAGGTGGAAGGTCATGTGGGAGCCATTGTAGAAGTGATAAAGCCAGCCGTCTATTTAGCTCGCCACCAAGACGGAGGGAATAAAATATTTTCAGCCTTCTCGTACCACTTTTTTGATTAATTTCGGTCACTCATTTAAAACCTGCAAATTTTAATGAAACGAGTAATTGGCTTATTATGCCTTTTGGCGGTATTTAGCGCTTGCGAAGATGACGAGGATCAAAAACCGCCCAACACTCCGGAAGATCCGGCCAGGCAGGTGGAATTTAATTTAAATGAAGTTCCTTACGAAAAGCTGTCAGATTACCAGTTTTTCGAAGATAATATGGTTGATCACGAGCCCGTGCAAGGTGTTGTTCCTTACGATGTTATCACTCCACTCTTTTCAGATTACGCCCATAAATTCAGATTTCTATGGATGCCCGAAGGCGCCAGTGCTTCATACAATGGCGATCACGATATCCTGTCGTTTGAAGATGGCACGGTAATGATTAAATCCTTCTATTTCGATAATGTGCAGCCAGATAATGACAGGCGAATAATGGAAACCCGTTTAGAGTTTATGCGGAACGGGCAGTGGGAATTTGCGGAATACGTGTGGAACGAAGAGCAAACAGAGGCTTATTTAAATATGGACGGAAGCTATATACCCATCACCTGGAAGGATGATAATAATGAGCTTCGCGATGTGCTATGGAGAACTCCTTCTGAAGCCGAATGCCTTACCTGTCACAAAAGCGATGATATGGCGCTTCCAATCGGCCCAAAACCACAAAATATAAATCGCGATTACGATTATAAAGAAGGGGTGAAAAACCAATTGGTAAAATGGGAAGAAATGGGATACCTGGATTCGGGTTATCCCGGCAACATAAATACGGTGGTTCCCTGGGACGATCCGAATTACGAATTGGAAGACCGCGTGCGGGCATACCTCGACATGAATTGCTCGCATTGCCACAGAGATAACAGTCATTGCGATTACCGACCGATACGTTTGGCCTGGGATGAAACCGAAGATTTGACAAATCTCGGTGTATGCGTTGTGCCCGATGAAATCATTGAGCCCAGCCAATCGCATATCATCAATTCCGGAAGGCCAGACAGGTCGATGCTGTATTATCGATTAAACACAAATCTTGAAAATGAACGAATGCCATTACTGGGCCGAACTGTGAAGCACGAAGAAGCACTTGAGCTTATCTTCGATTATATAACTTCGCTGGAAGACCCGTGTTAAATTTGAAACCAAACCAATTAAAACCAATCTTATGAGAAACCTTTTACTTTCCATTTTTGCAATTGCTTCTGGCGGAGTGTATGCGCAATCTACTTGCGATACGGCCGAGCCTATAGAAGCGGGTATCCATGTGGTGGATACCGTTTACGGTGAACTTCCACCCGAAATATGTGCCGGCAATGGCACCGGCGGTGGATTTTCAGACGGCGTGTGGTTTACTTACACGGCAGCGGAGAATATTAATGTTACATTGAATACCGACCTGGTACAAAACACCGATCAGGATACACGGGTTCATATCTACACTGGTACTTGCGGAGATTTTTCATGCCTGGCAGGGGACGACGATGGCGGTGATGAGTTCGGCCCTTATCTATCCCTGGTTACTTTCGCCATTGAAGAAGGCGAAACAGTCTATATCGTGTGGGATGACAGATGGGATGCAAACGGCTTCGAATTTGAACTCACCGAGTCAGATTATATTCCACCACCTGCTGCCCCCCCCGTTACGTTTACGCCTCAAACTGTAGGCGGTGGCGGAGCAATGCGCGGGATAGTTGACCTAAATGGCGACTACCTCGACGATATCGTTGCTGTGAGCCAGGCTACGGGCCATATTTACATCAATTATCAAACAGAACAAGGCGGACTAACTACCGTGAATATCGAAAATGACGCAGCTACGTACTACCCTTCGTGGAGTTTAACAGCCGGCGATCTGGATGGAAACGGAATTAACGACCTGGTTTTTGGCGGTGGTTCTGGTGTATCTTTTATGTTTGCCAACGATGACGGTACAGACTATACGGAAGTATCGGGATCGGAATACGTTTTCTGCCAGCGCGGAAATGCGATTGATATTAATAACGATGGACACCTCGACTTCTTTATGTGCCACGATGTGCAGCCAAACGTTTACTATATGAATGATGGCGAGGGAAACCTGGAATTTAATCAGGGCGGTCTTGGCGATGTTGAGAACGGTGGAAACTACGGTTCTATCTGGGTAGATTACGATATGGATGGAGATACCGACCTGTTTATTGCAAAATGCCGCGGTGGAAACTCCGATGCAAAAATTAATGAGATTCACAGAAATAACGGCGATGGTACATTCGATGAAATTGGCGAAGAGCTAGACCTTAACGACCCGGTTCAAACCTGGTCATCTGCCTGGGGTGATTACGACAACGACGGTGATATGGATATCTTTATCGGAGCCAGTTCTTTTGCAGATGGAAACCATAAATTACTCGAAAACAATGGCGACGGAACATTTACCGATGTAACTGAAGGCAGTGGAGTTGAGTTTATCACCGGAACGGGAATCGAAAACATTACCCACGATTTTGACAACGATGGACACCTTGACTTGCTAGGAATGGGCGGTACATTTATGCACGGTAACGGAGATATGACCTTTACCGAAGCGGATTTTGGCCCCAATAATGGAGCCGTTGGAGACGTGAACAACGATGGTTTCTTAGATGTATTGAACCAGCAAATTCACATCAACGACGGGAATGACAATAATTACCTCGTGGTGCAAACACAGGGTACTACTAGTAATTTCAACGGCATCGGAGCGATGATTGAAGTAAATACGCCCGGTTTAAGCCACATCAGGCAGGTGCGAAGCGGTGATGGTTTCAGATACATGAGCTCGCTAAATGCACATTTTGGACTGGGACAGGAAACTGAAATTGAAAGTGTTGTTATTAACTGGCCATCTGGAGTGGTTGATACCATTGTAGATGTTGATATTAACACTTCTATTCTCGCTGTG
>JAIVHP010000118.1 GCA_020201045.1 Flavobacteriales bacterium | reverse complement strand
GAAATGCGGTACGAATCGGAGCGCAAAGAAAGGCAAATCACCGAATTGCAGCTCAATGCGGCAGAACAGGAGTTGCTCGCAGTGAGCAGTCGCAACCAGCGAAATATGCTCATCTTTTTTGCCGTTTTGCTCATTTTGGGTGGAGTGGTCATAACGTATCGCTACATTGTTCAGCAACGCGTTTCAGGGCTGCTAAAACAAAAAAACAAAACCATCGAAGAAGCGCTGCAGGAAAGGGAACTCCTGATAAAAGAAATTCACCATCGGGTAAAAAACAACCTGCAAATTGTAAGCAGCTTACTTAGCATTCAGGGTCGTGAGATAAAAGACCAAAAAGCCATGGAAGCTGTGAAAGAAAGTAAAGACAGGGTGCAAAGCATGGCGCTGATACACCAGTACCTTTACGGCGACAGCAACCTGAAAAGCATTGATATGCCGGAGTATATCAGCGAGCTGAGCCACAAACTTTTCAGCGCGTATCGGCTAGACCGCGACCGCGTTTCCATTCACGTGCACTCACACCCGGTTTTCCTCGATGTTGATACCGCCATCCCCGTGGGAATTATTTTAAATGAATTGATAACCAATTCGCTCAAATACGCCTTTCCCGATGGAGTGGGCGGAGAGCTCCACATATCCCTCAAAGAAAAAGATGGTCGGCTAAACCTCCGCGTTCGCGATACCGGGGTGGGTTTTGACACCCTCGAAAATTCAGAATTTTCCTTTGGAATGAAACTACTGCACGCCTTTGAGAAAAAACTCGCCGCTTCTATCACCATAAAATCCGAAAATGGCACCGATATTATTTACTCTATTGGGAAATACAAAACCACATGGAAAAAGTCTATAGCATCCTGATCGTAGAAGACGAACCACTGATCTCGGAAGATATAGCGGGATATTTGGTGGAAAACGGTTTTCGCGTGGCTGGCATTGCCGAGACGGCGGGTGAAGCAAAAGCGCTGCTCGGAGTGGAAGAGATCGACGCTGTTTTGCTCGACATCAATCTGGGCGAAGGGGAAGACGGAATTTCCGTGGGAACTTTTATCCGCGACAGTATCGACCTTCCCTTTGTTTACCTCACTTCCTTTGCCGATAAAAACACGCTGGAGCGCGCCAAACACACCCGGCCAAATGGCTACTTAATCAAGCCTTTCGACGGAAAGGATATTATGACATCGCTTGAAGTTGCCATTTTTAACCATTCCAAAGAAAACAACAAACAAACCACGCCGCTTTCGCTCAGCGAAATGAACGCCCTGCTTCCCCATCCATTGAGCGAAAGGGAATTTGAGCTTATCCGAAAACTTCGCGAAGGCCGAACAAATAAGGAAATTGCCTGCGAATTGTGCATTTCCGTAAATACGGTAAAAACCCACCTTCAACACCTTTTTGTAAAGCTGGACGCTAAAAACCGAACCGAAGCCATTTTTAAAATATTTGAGCTAAGCCAAAAATAAGGGAAGGCCGAAAGATGGTTTCACTTCAAATTATTGCATAACGCTTTAGGCGGATATGCACGACCAACACCTGGAAAGCGCACCTTGCTGCACCCAAGATTTGAGCGCCTAAAACTGCCCATTCACCTTTTCATTTCGGGTTTACATCCAAAAACCAAATTACAAAATCACCCAAATGGGTGATGCTCACTCTTTGAGATCGCTCTAATTTTAGAGTCGAATTGAACGTATTTTAACCAATCAACAACCAATGCTTACCTTAAAAAATGCACTCCTTCTATTGTGCATATTCTTCGTCTCTACAGCCTTTTCGCAAGGCGAAATCACAATCAACGACGACTGCTCCAATGCACTGCTGCTTCCGGTTGGAAGCAGTTGTGTCTTGGACGATTTCACCTCCATCGGAGCCACATCAGAGCCACCCGAAATAGCACCGAACCCCGGCTGCGGTGGGTTTCAGGGCGGAGATGTGTGGTTTTCTTTTGAAGTGCCCGCATCGGGGAATTTCAGGATTGAAATGAACAGTTCGGGAAACAACGCGCAATGGGAACTCTACAGCGGAACCTGTGGAGACTTTACCGCTCTGGCATGCGCATCGACTGGAAACCAGCTCGGGAAAAACTTTGTTGAACCCTCTCTGGCAGGAGAAACCCTTTACCTCCGCTCCTGGCGATTTTTGAACGACGATGGGATCGACTTTTCACTCTGCATCTGGGAAATAACCCCACCGGTAAACGACAATTGCGCCGATGCCATTGCACTAGCGGTTGGAGAAACTTGTATCCTTGAAGATTTTTCTTCGCAATACGCTGTTTCGGAACCAACGGAAACCGCACCCAATCCCGGCTGCGGTGGCTTTCAGGGCGGCGATGTGTGGTTCTCTTTTGAAGTGCCCGCATCGGGGAATTTCAGGATTGAAATGAACAGTTCGGCAAACAACTCGCAGTGGGAGCTCTACAGCGGAACTTGTGGAGACTTTACCGCTTTATCCTGCGCTTCCACCGGCAATCAGGTCAGGAAAAATTTTGCTGAACCCGATTGGGCAGGAGAAACCCTATACCTGCGATCGTGGAGATTTCTGAACGACGACGGCATCGACTTCTCCCTCTGTATTTGGGAAATTGAGCCTCCGGTAAACGACCAATGCGCCAACGCAATAAATCTATCCGTAGGCGAAATATGTGTACCCGAAGCGTTTTCTTCCCAATATGCAACGGCCCAATCAACTGATGTAGCTCCAAACCCAACCTGCGGAGGGTATCAGGGTGGAGATATTTGGTTTACATTCGAGGCACCTGAATCGGGCAACTTCCGGATCGAGATGTCCGGTGCGGGAAACAACTCTCAATGGGAGCTCTACAGCGGAACCTGCGGGGACTTTATCGCTCTGGCCTGCGCATCGACTGGAAATCAACTCAGCCAAAATTTTATAGAGCCAGATTTGGCTGGAGAAACGCTTTACCTGCGCTCATTTAGGTTTCTCAGTCCGCAGGGAATAGACTTTACACTCTGCATCTCGGAATTGGCCCCACCCGAAAACAACGATTGCTCAAATGCCACCTCGCTCGTTCTGGGCGAAGAATGCACACCCCAAGAATACAGCACCCTCTATGCAACTGCTGAAAGTGAAAGCGTTGCCCCCGACCCAACTTGCGGTGGCTACCAGGGCGGCGATGTCTGGTTTTCATTTGAAGTTCCGGAAACGGGAAACTTCCGGGTAGAATCAGCCGGAATTGGCGCCAGTGCCCAATGGTCGCTATACAGCGGGTCTTGTGGCAACTTTTCTGAAATTCTCTGTGCAACAGGAAACAGAAACTTCAGCGACCCTACACTCGCAAACCAAACCGTTTACTTGCGCTTCTTTAGGTTCCTGAGCCCACAGGCAATGGATTTCACCCTTTGTGTTTCGGAAACTACCCCACCGGAAAATAACAACTGTGCAGACGCCACTTTTATAGATGCGGATGGAAACTGTGTATATCAAGCTTATAGTTCGCTATTCGCTTCAAGCACTCCCGAAGATATTGCACCAGAACCCAACTGCGGGCTCTATGTGGGAAGCGATATATGGTTCGCTTTTGAAGCTCCGGAAAGTGGTGCGTTTTCGGTAAACCGAAACAACCTCGGTAATGGCAATGCCCATCTGGCTTTCTACACGGGGACCTGTGGCGACTTCACAGAAATTTCCTGCTCCGGAGATGTAGTTAACGATTTTAATGACCCGGACCTGGGCGGCGAAACCATTTATATTCGCGCATGGCGCTTTAACAGCGCGGAAGCAACAGATTTTGAGTTGTGCATTTCTTTTGCCGATTGCAACGGCGATTTTGGCGGTGATGCGTTTACCGATAACTGTGGAACTTGTGTGGGCGGGAATACCGGACTCGTTGCTTGCGAAGAAGACTGCAATGGTGAATTCGGCGGAGAAGCTTTCACCGATAACTGCGGTTCCTGCGTAGGCGGAAACACCGGAGAAGTGCCCTGCGAACAAGACTGCAATGGTGAATTCGGCGGAGAAGCCTTTTTCGATAACTGTGGAACTTGTGTTGGTGGAAATACCGGACTCGTTGCCTGCGAAGAAGACTGCAATGGAGACTTTGGCAGTGATGCTTTTACCGATAACTGCGGTTCCTGCGTAGGCGGAAATACCGGAGAAGAACCCTGCGAACAAGACTGCAACGGTGACTTTGGCGGAGAAGCTTTCACCGATAACTGCGGAACTTGTGTTGGTGGAAATACCGGAGAAGAACCCTGCGAACAAGACTGCAACGGCGATTTTGGTGGCGATGCTTTCACCGATAACTGTGGAACATGCGTAGGCGGAAATACCGGAGAAGAGCCCTGCGAAGAAGAT
>JAIVHP010000117.1 GCA_020201045.1 Flavobacteriales bacterium | reverse complement strand
GAGCGACGATATAGTGATGTTTCGCTCGCGGTTTCGGCTGGGACTTTCCATCCTGGCATCGGTTTTTTTGGGGCCGGCTATCGCCATCCAAACAGTACCCACCGGTTTTTCGGGAGTGCCCCCATCCGGCCCGGCAATTCCAGATGTGGCGATGGCGTAATCTGTTTTAAATTTCTTTCTCGCCCCTTCGGCCATCTGGCGCACCACTTCTTCGCTTACCGCTCCGTGTTTGGAAATCGCTTCTTCAGCTACTCCTAAAACGTCTTTTTTGGCCCTGTTGCTGTAGGCCACCGCCGATCCCATAAAGTGCGCCGACGACCCGGGAACCGATGTAATAAGGTGGGCGATGTACCCGCCTGTGCAGCTTTCGGCGGTGCTCAATGTCAACCGCTTCGATTGCATAAGCAGTCCCGCCGCTTCGGCGACGGTTTGCTTCCCCGTTCCGTAAATGTACTGGGGTACTCGCCTATTGAGCTCTTCTATGTAATGGTCAATCCGGGCGTTCACTTCTTTTTCGTTTCCATTTTCGGCGTATCCGCTAATGCGAAGCCTTACCAATCCCGGAGATGGCAGGTAAGCCAGAAAATACCCGTCGTTTCGAAGCCCCGTTTCCCAGTCGTTTAGAATTTCGGCCAGGTAACTCTCGCCGATGCCCTGTGTGAGAATGGTTTTGTGAACGATGGGTTGTGTTTTAAAGAAACCGGAAATTTTTTCGAATCCGCCGTCGTTTAAAATTCCCTTCATTTCATAGGGTACACCAGGCATGGAAATCAAAACCTTTCCATTTTTTTCAAACCACATTCCCTGTGCGGTTCCTCGGCTATTTTTTAAAATATCGGCATCTTTTGGCAGGGCCGCCTGTTGCCTGTTCACTTCAAGTACATCTCTCCCACGACTTCTAAACCAGGACTCTATACCATCCAGTACACCTTGGTTAATTTCAAGGGTAGTACCGAAGTACTCCGCGAGCGTTTCCTTTGTTATATCGTCTTGTGTGGGGCCGAGGCCACCAGTCATCAGCACGAGATCTACCCGCGAAAAAGATTCGTCAACGGCCTTTACTATTTCTTCGGGACTATCGCTGATGGTGATAATCCGATTTAATCTTACCCCTCGACCATGGAGTTGTTCTGCCATCCAGGCCGAATTGGTATCAATGGTTTGGCCTATCAGGATTTCATCTCCAATCGTTATGACTTCTGCATCCATGGCTGCAAAAGTATTGAATGTGCGCGAAATCTCCGCTTTAATTTAAATGGGCAGTTGCGCGCTCAGGCTGCGCGCGGTGTCCAGGCTATCCCAACGAGTAGAAACACAGCGATTGGCCTAGTAATGGCCGGAGCGCTTCCGAATAAACCACTCGGCGCTGAGCAGGGCGAGAAGTACAAACAACGGCCAGCCGAGCTGAAGTATGGATGTAAATATTTCGGTGGTGTAGCTCACCGGCTTCATCGAACCAGAAGCCTTTATTTTTTCCGAAAGACTTTCTATTTCAGCGGGGTAAACCATTTCTCCTCCCGTACTTTCAGAAATATTGAACAGCACCCGATGATTGGCCGTAAGGTTTGCTCCTTCCAGGGCAAAGGGCCGGATAGAAAGACTGCCCGAATCGGTGAAATCCTGCCCGTTTCGTGTAGTTGAAGCGGTGTAATCGTAGGTTCCAACCGGCAGGTTTCCAGCGTCAAGGCGGTATGCCGTTTCGGTGCGGGTAAATGTAAAAGGGTACTTTTTGCCTTCTTCGTCGGTGAATTCAATTCCCACTTCGGAATCGTTAACCGGTTCGAGTGCCTGATTGTAGAGTTCTGCTTTCACAATTAACCGTTCGCTTTCCATAAGATCGCGCGGACTTTCTACCCGAAACAACCTCTTGTCTTCTTCTACCGCCAGGTATTGCAAAAGTCCGGTGATTAAGCCGTCAAAATCGGCGTGGGTTTCCGAAGTGGCGTAATTGTATATCCGCCACCTCCACAGGCCTTCGCCGAGAAGCACGGCATTCTTCTCTTCATTCACTTCATTTACAATCAGAAGCGGATCGTCGGTAGCGATATTTCCCACGCGCTGTTTGAGTACCGTCTCGGCGGAGTTTGAAATTTGCCATTTCCCGAAAGGGATCAAAAGCGGTGGCGCATCGATCAAAAAATCATTTAAATCATCGTCGAGTTTAAAAAGCGGAAACGAGGGATTCACCGCGGCGGCCACATCGTTAAACGAAGCCTTTGACGTATTCAACTGAACGCCCAACCCCAGCGTGGGCATGCGGTCTATCAGTGTTTTGGCTCCCACTATGGCAAAAACGGGAGTCGTGCTTTTATTGATGGAAGTCTGGGTAATCTGGTTGGTCTTAACCGATGGGATTTGATGGAGAACGAGCAAGTCGTAATCGTCAAAGTCGCCCTGGAACTTATCCTGAAAAGCCACTTCTACCTCGTAGTTTTCGCTGCTGCTGATGGCGCGTCGCAGAGCAAACACATCGGGGTGTGGAGAGTCGGCCAGGATGAGAACCTTGCGCCGGCTGTCTACTACATCCACAAAAACAGAAGCGGCGTTGTTGGCGTAGGTCACTTCGCCTTCTACCCGGCTTACCTTCACGGTGTAGCGCTGCAATCCGGAATCTTCGGCGTCTACGAGAAACCGAACGGTCGACTCAAACTGATCTGAATCGGCCGTAAGGCTGCCGTCTTCAAGCACTTCGCCGTTTCGAACTACGCTGTAGGTCAAGTCTTCACCTTCGGCTCTATCGGCCTTTATCCGCGCTTCGATGGGGAACTTATTGCCTAAAAATGCAATTCGGTTTGCGGCCACTTCGGCTATCAGCACATCTTTTTGGATGGACGTATCGCCCAGAGCTACCGTATACACCGGCGCTTCGACGCCCGACACGGCGTACCGCGGATTGGCGCCGCGGTTGTAAATACCGTCGGAAGCGATGACCACAGCGCCCAAATTCCTGTTGGCGTAGCGGCTGTTGAGCGACTCGAATAGATTTGCCATATTGGTAACCGGTTCCGAAAAAGAGCTGTCGGCACCTTCCCTTACGTCGTTACCAAACGTGTAGGATACCAATTCGTAGTCGTCGCCCAAATTGCGCTGAAGCCCATTGCGAAGGGCTTCGATATTGTTGCGATTTGCAGTTGAGTCTTTTCCCAAAACCAGTGAGCCGGAATTATCCGTAGCCAGCACCACTACCGGTTGGTCTATTTCGGTGCTGTAATACCGGATAAGCGGGCCGAGTAAAAAGAATACGAGTATGGCAACCGTTGCAAACCGAAGTACCGCCAACGCTGCGCGGAGCGCTTTTGACAGGTCGCCCAACCGGCTTTCGCGATAGTAGAGCAAAGCGGCATAAGCCAGTCCGATCATCGGACAAAGCGCAATGGCCCAGGCGGGATAGTCTGTAATCAGGTTTTTCAAATTAGGTCAGCATGCCTCCGTCCACATTCACAGTTTGCCCGGTAATATAGGCGCTCATATCCGAAGCCAGGAAAAGAGCCAGATTGGCCACGTCGTCGGGCGTTCCGCCCCGCTTAAGCGGGATGGCATCGCGCCACTCCTGCACGGTTTTCTCATCGAGTGCACCGGTCATTTCCGTTTCGATAAAGCCCGGGGCAATGGCGTTGCAGCGGATATTTCGCGAGCCGAGTTCGAGGGCTACCGACTTGGTAAAGCCCAGTATTCCGGCCTTCGACGCGGCGTAGTTGGCCTGTCCGGCATTTCCCTTCACCCCCACTACAGAGCTCATATTGATGATAGAACCTTTTCTCGCTTTTAGCATGGGGCGCATAACTGCTTTCGTCAAATTAAAAACAGATTTAAGGTTAACGGCCATAATCTCGTCCCACTGCTCTTCGCTCATTCGCATCAGCAAATTATCGCGGGTTATTCCGGCGTTGTTCACCAATATATCGATGGTTCCGAATTCCTTTACCACCGCATCGGCGAGCTCCTGTGCTGCGGTAAAATCTCCCGCATCGCTTTTAAAGCCTTTGGCTACTCCACCTTCGGCAGTGAGTTCTTTCTCCAGTGCACGAGCTTTTTCGTCTGAGCTCATGTAGGTAAAACAAACCGTCGCTCCCATGGCGACAAAAGACTGGGCAATTGATTTGCCGATGCCGCGTGAAGCTCCGGTAATAATGGCAACTTTTCCTTCGAGTAATTTCATTTCTTAAGCTTGATGTAGAGCCGCAAAGTTAGAAACTCCCCCTAACCCTACCAGATATTTATAAACTTATGCAACCAAATCTGCAAATTGAACATCATATGAAAGAAACCTATTCATTGAAAATCCTAAAGAAACCTATTAACCATGAAAACACTTTTTACATTCTTGGTATCGCTCAGCATCGCAACGCTGAGCGCTCAAATACCAAACGCCAATTTTGAATCGTGGGTAGAAGAAGACGGTTTTCTGACACCCGAAGACTGGGAGCCCTTGATCGTAAATGATGTCTCTTCGGTAACGCAAGACCTCGAATCGTATGAAGGCATTTACGCCATGCAGGTAGAAGCGCTGAAGACCGGTGTGGGATCCAGCGGAAATGCCAGCACAACCGTCGATATTGATTTCATTCCAGCTTCTCTGGATTTTTACGCAAAAGCATCTTCCGAATTCGGATTTGTAAGTGTGGAAATCACCTTTTACAATCAGGAAGATCCATTCAATTCTTTTGAGTGGACGAGTGCGGATGAAGTAATCGATGAGTGGACTTTAGTGAGTATTCCACTCGAGCAAAACGAACCCGTTTTAACCCACGCCATCATTGAAGTTAGCGCAGAAGTCGGCGACTTCACTCCCGGTTCTGCCGTTATTTCGGTAGATCAAATGGGGTTTGGGGACGTAAACGCAACTAGCGAAAATGCGCCGAATGCACTTCGGGTATATCCAAACCCGGCCAGAGATGCTATTCGCATTGCCGAAATCAACGAAGTGAGCCATGTAGAAATCATAGATCTTTCCGGGAAATTGGTAGGCCGATACTCGAGGGCAGAAATCCAAAACGAAATATCCGTTCGCGATTTAACCCCGGCTTGTTATACCGTAATTGCCTACCTGAAAACCGGAGAAATTGCCAAACGGAAATTGATTGTGGAGTAATGGCGTTGTGGTTAACCTGGAGCCAAATGCCAATTGAAC
>JAIVHP010000116.1 GCA_020201045.1 Flavobacteriales bacterium | reverse complement strand
TTTGTTTTGCTCGCAAATGCAACCGCTGTATCGTCAAATGAAAGGACATCCGTCTTGGGGGGGAAATCACTCTTCGGCGCATTAATTTGCTCTCTCATTTCCATTATCGAAAACCTGTCTTAATTTAGCTGATTTCATTTGCAAGAGCAAAATATGAGCGTAGTAGACAATCAGCGAATCAAATCAGACGGCCACGAAATTGTGATTGGCAGGCATTCGCTCGCTGAGTTTGCCGAAATACTTTCAACAGATGCTTTTGCGGGTGTGAAGTTATTCATTTTAGTTGACGAAAATACACTGGAATACTGCCTGCCCATTTTAGTGTCAAAGGTACCGCCACTAAGGGATGCGGAAGTTTTGGAAGTAGCTCCTGGCGAGGAGAGTAAATCGCTGGAAATCAGTGAGCAATTATGGGCCGTTTTGGGCGAGATGAATGCCGACCGGAGCAGCGTTCTCGTCAATTTGGGCGGTGGCGTGGTCTCTGATTTGGGCGGATTTATCGCCGGCACGTTCAAGCGCGGTATCCGTTTTTTTAATGTTCCCACCAGCTTATTGGCTCAGGTAGATGCATCCGCGGGAGGCAAAGTAGGGGTGAATTTAAACGGATTGAAAAACGAGATCGGATTGTTTAAAAACCCCCATCGCGTCTACATTGATCCCGAGTTTTTGAAAACCCTTCCCAAAGAACACCTCCTTAGCGGATTTTCCGAGATGATTAAGCACGCCCTGATTTGCGATGCCGCCTATTGGAAATCCCTTCAGGAAATCAGTTTTTACAAACTCAAAACACTCGACTCTGCCATTTTGAAGTCGGTGCGTATCAAAACTGAAATTGTGAGCAGCGACCCCTTCGAAAACGGGCGCAGAAAAATATTAAACTTCGGCCATACGTGGCCGCGGGAATGGTTATGGAAGCCTTTATATCGCACAAAAAAGAATCGCTTACCGCCGATGAGCTCCACGAAATAAGCAGCTTTATCTTTAGCCTTTACCCCAAGGTGCAGCTCTCGCAGCTTACCTACCACCGCATTGTGGAGCTGATGAAGCACGACAAAAAAAACCGCGACGGTCAAATGCGCATGAGCCTCTTAAACGCAATTGGCGATTGCGCAATAGACCGCGAAGTGCGCCCCGATCTTGTTATTGAAGCACTCCATTACTACGAGCGATGGGTGAGCTGATCCGCCTGAAATGGAATAGGGAAAAAATAGCGGAACACCCCGTTTCGCTCCCCCTCTCAAAAAGCGTGAATAACCGTTTGCTCATCATGCGGGCTCTTTCTTATGGAAAGGTGGAAATAACCGGTGAGAGCAGCGCCGAAGACGTGCAATACCTCAAGGCCGCGCTGAAAAGTGAAGCATCGGAAATTTATATGGGAGACGGCGGAACGGCCATTCGCTTTGGGCTCGCCTGGGCCGCAATTAGCCCCGGCACGCGAAGAATAAGTGGTTACAGCCGACTTATGGAAAGACCAATAGCTCACCTCGTAGACGATTTGAGAAGGATTGGTGCCGATATTATTTATACTGAAAAGGACGGTTTTGCGCCGCTTCTGGTCCGGGGAAAAAGCCTCGATGGCGGGGAAGTTTCGCCAGGCGGCCAAACGAGTAGCCAGTTTATTTCAGCGCTTTTGCTTATTGCACCCTATTGCCGTGATGGATTGGTTTTAAACCTGAGCGAAAATCAGGTGTCTACCCCTTATATTGCCATGACGATCGCTCTTATGAAAATGGCTGGGGCAGGGGTAAGCCAAAGCAAAAATCAGATTCGGGTGGCGCCGGGTGGGTATAAGCCCACAACCATTGCTGTGGAACCCGACTGGAGTGCCGCTTCTTATTTCTACGCATGGCAGGCCCTTTCGGGGATGCCCAAATTGGAAATTTCCGGTCTCAAAGACGAGAGTATTCAAGGCGATCGCAATGGTTTGCGGGGCTTCCGTGACTTTGGTGTTGTTGAATCGTTCACGCCTTCCGGTCTCGAACTGATTTCGGGTAACCGCAAACTGCCCGCAGCGCTCAATTTTATCGAATCTCCAGACCTGGCGCAAACCTATACAGTATGCGCAGCAGGAATGAATCACCCGCTCAAGCTCACCGGCCTTCAAACGCTTCGCGTAAAGGAAACCGACCGCATCGCAGCGCTGGAAGCGGAATTGCTAAAATGCGGTGTTACCTGTCGGTCTGGCACCGACTTCCTCGAACTTGTAAGTTTTGAGCCGCCACAGGGTGTTCCGCGAATTAAAACCTACCGCGACCACCGCATGGCGATGGCTTTTGCTCCGCTGGTAACCCGAATTGGAACAATGGAAATCGAAAACCCCGATGTGGTTCGAAAATCTTTCCCCCATTACTGGGACGAACTCCAAAAACTCGGCGTGGAAATTACCCCAATCTGAGTTTGGTTGTTTGAGGGATTACTCCATTCGCTCACGCTTTTGCACAGTCCAGTCTTTCACCTCGTTTACTGACGCTTCGCAGGATTTGCAACTAACCCCGGAGCAAGTCCGGGGGACCTCATGACTAGCTGGTGTAAAGGGCTTGTGGGAACGGAATAATCCTGCGACACCAAACCTCAGGATTTCCAATCCGCCTAAAAACCGAACCACGAGTTGTTTCTAGCTTTGCATTTATGCAGTATCTTAAATCCTTGGGTAAGAACGCCGGATTACCCCATTCGCTTGGGCTTCTACACAGTCCAGTCCTTCACCTCGTTTACTGACGCTTCGCAGGATTTACCTTCGGTGAGAACGCTACGCTAAGTTGTAATCCTGCGACACCAAACCTCAGGATTTCCAATCCGCCTAAAAACCGAACCCACGAGTTGTTTCTCGCTCTTATTTAGAGTCTGTCAATACACTCAAGTGGCTGAGCCAGAGAGTTCATTAGCAAGCCTGCCTGCCCGGTTTACCTACCTTCGGCAGGTTAACCTGCCGTAGGCATGGTAGGCAGGGCGCACGCACTTTTGGAACTAGCGAAGCGATCTCACAACCGAAGGGCGTAAACCAAGCCTGCCTGCCGGTCCTTTAGGCAGGGAGCCCCGACATGCGTCGGGGTGACTGCCTGCCCGCCGTGGCGGGTTTACAAAAGAAGTGCAACGCCGATAATGGACTCTATAGACAGACAATAATTAGAACTTAATCTGCAACTGCGCCTTAACTTCAGTTCGCGTATTCCCCGCAATGGCTTCGCGCCCGGTTCCCACTTCATTTCGGTCGGTGTAATAAAACTGCGCCCATCGCAACCAGATATTTGCCCACCGGCCAATGCGGTATTTCAAAATGGCGTACACGCGGCTGCCCCTGCCGTTGTAAGCGGGGATGGAAAATGAGTAGAGCACGTCGTTCTCGTAAGCGTAAAGCCGCGCGTCATAGGTATCGCTGTCGAAAAGCGCGTATCGAAAAGTGAGCCGCAGCGGGGATTCTTTAAAATTGTAAATCACATCCTGGTACACCATAAACCCTTCTGAAAGCGGTTCTGCACCGCGATTGTAGCGCGTGTATTCAATCCTCGAGCGGAATCTCACCTGCCTGCTTGCCCGGTAAGAAGCGTTAAGCCGGAAGTTTCGTCGCGATTGGTCTACCAGGTAGTCCACTCCTTCTACTTCTTCACGCGTATTGATGGGTTTGAATTTATCGCGGTAGCGGAAGTAAATGGATGTGCTTCCACGCGGCTGGTATTCCAACTGGGCGAGAAGGTCGTAGCCCGAAGATGGGGCATCGGTTTGGAAGCGCAGCCACGGAAATTTGAAATGATCGGCGTAGGCGTTTAATTTCCATCGCTTGAAGGGCCGAAATTCCACCCCAAAGTACACGCCCGACTCATTCTCAATCAGCGATCCTTCGCCAAAACCCACCGAAGCCACAGACTGGAAGTCGCGGTCGTAGTTTCGCTGGGTGATGTTCACACTCAGCCGGGCATTCATATCGATATTGAGCCCGTTTAGGGTGGCCCAGGCTCCATTCGCACTTCGGGTGGTTTCACCAAAAAAGGTAAAATTTCGAATTTTCCACAGGTAGTCGCCGCCAATTACGGTGTTTTCGGTCCCGTTAAACCGGAATTGACTGTATTCGGCCAGCCGCCTGTTTATAGCGCCATCAAGCCGCATGTGCGCAGCGGTCACGCCCACGTGAAACCGCTCGGTATTGTAGCTGATATTTCCGCCGAAGTGCTCCTGAAAAATGGCGTTTTTGTCTTCTACTTCATTCCGGGTGCGGTGAAATCCCGATTCTTGAAACGACGTGATCACCGTAGCAGCTTGCTCAAAATCGGTGGAATCAGCCTCAATTTCCGAGACGTTTCCATCGATCCGCTTTCCGGAATAAAACGCCGATACGTCGAAATTGCCGTGGGTAAGTGTCACGGCACTACCGCGCAAAAACAAGTTTTCGTTTATCGATGTATATGGGCCAATTCCCCTTCCCAATTGGGCGGTGCTCACGGTGAACGATCCCTTTCGGTTAAACCCCAAACCCGACCAAAAGGTAAGGCCCTGCCCGAATTGCGCCTGATAATCGCCCAGCGAAAAGCGCTTTACTTTTCCGAAGTCCTTCAGGAAAAGATGGCCGCTGTAAAAGTCAAAGCCCTGTTTCTGGGTTCCGCGAAAGAACTCTTCACCCGGATCTTTTTCGGCGGTAAAGCCAAAGCTTATGCGATCGCCATAGCGGTAGCGGTACCGCGCGTAGAAACGGTCCTGCGACCCCAGGTACCCCGCGTTTGGATTGGTGGCCAACTCTTCCGGCGCTATCGGCCTGTACCCATCCTGCTCTTCCAGTATCCGCTGCCAGCGCATTACCACTTCGTTTTTGCCGTAGTTCAAGAGCTTTTTGGCGGTGATTTTCTCCCTACTCGGGTCTTTACTCACCGTGATAAAGGGCTCGATCAGTTGAGCCGTTTGCACATCCCAGCCGTCGATAAGCGGAAGTTCGAAAATGGAAAAAAGATCGCCGTACGCTTCGCGGTAGGCGTGCTTCGGCAATTTGCTCAATCCGCTGCTCGATGATCGAAGCGCGGTTGCCATCCCTTTCTTCCTGACTAAATACGGACAAACTCGCCACGGCGAACGCTATGGAAATGGCCGCCCGTTTCATTTTTTGTCGGGGGCAAAAGTGAGCGATACCTGCGGCGAGTAGCCGATGATGGAGTGGTAGGTAGCTGCCAGGTCAAACTTGAAGGTTTCAAAGTTTAGTCCCATCCCAAAAGCGAAGAGCATAGGTTCGCTCGACGTGCCCATGCGCACAAAGAGCACTTCGGCCGGCTGGTATTCCAGTCCCGCACGAAATAGCGGCCTTCTATCGATGTCTTTTTCCACTTCCGCGGAAGCGATAAGGTCTTCGCTCATGGTGTATTGGGCGCCGAAGCGGAGCAGAGTGGGAATACGCTCATCGCTGAAGCTATTCAGTTTTGTACGCGATGGATTGAAAATATGCGCTCCCAGGCTTACTTTTTCAGATACTTCGAGTCTAAACCCCACTTCGGCGGTAACTGCGCCGCGGCTTCCGTAATCTTCGGCGCTTATGCGGATGGTGTGATGGTTGAGCTGTACGCCGACGGAAAATCCATCCGACAACTTCATCCCGTAGGCCAGGCCGAGTTTTCCCTCGCGGTACACGTCAAATCCAAAGTTGGTGTACGATAGGGCGATGGCGCCGTTTCCCAAAGGCGATGCTGCGGCGAAACCCGTATAAGCCAGCTCCCGAACTCCAAATTTATTTTCGTAAAAGGCTCCTGCCGAAAACCGGTCTACACCGGCTATTCCCGCCTGATTTTGGAAAGTGCTCCAAATATCCGTGTAGTTCAGCGCGGCATTAGCCATTCCTGCCGCACGTGCTCCGGCGGGTTCATTTTGGGCGTATCCCAGGAATGGAAGAGCGAGAAGAGTGGTTAGCAATAGTCTCATCCGTAGTCATTTGTCACAAAATACGAATGTTTGCTCTTATTTCGAAGCTCCGCCTTTGAATTTTTTAAATGCTTTTCACATCTATTTTTTCTTGACACCCTTCGCCCTTCGGCGGAACACAAGCGTTGTCGCTAACTTTTTTGAAAATTTACGCAGAGAGCTCAGAGAAAAAGGTCAACCAAAGCTCAGATTATGAGTTCACAGAGGGTCGAAAGCGACCAATGAGAACCAACATTAGCGTTTCTCTCATTGATTTCTCACAGCGTGCTTGCACGGCTTAACGTGAAGAAAAAAAAGAAAGATTAATTGGCAATTACCTCCCGTTAGTCGGTGAGTTCGCCGTCCCTTTATGTGAAGAAATAAACAGAAACATTAAGAATCGCGAGCGATCACTGAGCGCAAACCTGAAAATTTCTCTTGTGAAAGTCTCCCCTTTAAAAATTACCGAATTAATCTTCGAGATTTAAATAGGAACCCATTTAATTTTTTTGCCCGGGAGATTCTTTTTCGCGTCTCACCTGTATAAACTTCGCGGTAAATACGATAAGCAGTATAAATGGGAAAGTGTGGAGCACCAGGTCGAACCAGTCCATGGCTGCCATGCCTTCGGCGCCGCCGAGCAGCCAACGCCACTTGCCCACGAGGTGGGGTTCGGGCTGAAATGGCGCCAAACCCAGCGTTAGGCATAAGATAATCGCAAATATTAGCGGATTGGCGTATGGGTTCTTCT
>JAIVHP010000359.1:2651-7000 GCA_020201045.1 Flavobacteriales bacterium | reverse complement strand
GCACTGCTTGTATTTCTTTCCGCTACCGCAGGGGCATGGATCGTTTCTACCGATCTTTTTCTCCGTGCGAACCGGTTGGGTTTTCTGTGGTGGCTGGGGTGCTCCCGGCCGCCGTTGTTGGCCTTCTGCGCCGGGGCGGCTCGTTTGCAACTTGCCGGCGTCGTCTTGCCCCAAACTGGTGCGCGAGGTGGTTTGCACCTGGTCTTCCCTTCCGGGCAGCGCGGCCTTGGTTAAGAATGAAACCACTTCATAGCTCACGCGGCCAATCATCTTTTTGAAGAGCTCAAAAGACTCAAACTTGTAGATAAGCAACGGGTCTTTTTGCTCGAAACGGGCGTTTTGCACCGACTGGCGCAAATCGTCCATCTCGCGAAGGTGCTCCTTCCACTCGTTGTCTATAATGGCGAGCGTGGCGCTTTTCTCCAATCCGCGGGCGAGCTCTTCGCCTTCGCTTTCCAGCGCCTTCTCGATGTTGGCCACTACCTGTAGCACTTTTTTACCGTCGGAAAAGGGCACGGCAATATTTTCGAATTGCTTTTGCGTTTCGTGAACGTTTTTGATGATGGGCATGGCTCTTTTGGCGATGGCTTCCACCCGCTCGTTGTAACGCTTTTTGGCGGCGTCGTATACGTTGCGCTTTATTTCTTCGGGCTTTCCCGAGTTGAACGCTTCTTCGGAGTACGACGTTTCCATCCCCAGGTATTGGAGCATCTCCATCTTGAAATTCTCGTAATCTTTTGCCGCGTGGTTGCTGGCCACAATGTTTTCGGCTACATCCTGAAACATGTTCTCAATATCGAGCTGCAACCGATCTCCAAAAAGGGCGTGCTTTCTGCGCTTGTAGATTACTTCGCGCTGCGAGTTCATCACATCGTCGTATTCCAAAAGGCGCTTCCGTATTCCAAAGTTGTTCTCTTCCACCTTTCGCTGTGCGCGTTCGATGGATTTGGTGATCATCGAGTGCTGAATCACCTCGCCTTCCTTGAGCCCGAGGCGGTCCATCATTTTGGCTATCCGGTCGGAGCCAAAAATCCGCATCAGGTTGTCTTCGAGCGAAATGTAGAACTGCGAAGAACCCGGATCTCCCTGCCTACCGGCACGTCCGCGCAACTGACGGTCTACGCGCCGCGAGTCGTGTTTTTCGGCACCCACAATGGCGAGACCGCCCGCTTCTTTTACGCCTGCGCCGAGCTTTATGTCGGTACCCCTACCGGCCATGTTGGTAGCGATGGTTACCGCGCCGGGCTTACCCGCCTGGGCAACTACATCTGCTTCTTTGGCGTGGAGCTTGGCGTTTAGCACGTTGTGGTTGATGTTCCGGATCTTGAGCATACGACTCAGCAATTCAGATACTTCCACGGAAGTGGTACCCACCAATACGGGTCTGCCCGCCTTGGAGAGTTCCACAATTTCTTCAATTGCCGCGTTGTATTTTTCGCGGGTTGTTTTGTAAACCTTGTCTTCGCGGTCGTCGCGAACCACGGGTTTGTTGGTGGGGATGATCATTACATCCAACTTGTAGATGTCCCACAATTCACCGGCTTCGGTTTCGGCGGTACCGGTCATACCGGCCAGCTTGTGGTACATCCTAAAGTAATTTTGAAGGGTAATGGTAGCGTAGGTTTGCGTGGCGGCTTCTACTTTTACGTGCTCCTTAGACTCTATCGCCTGGTGGAGCCCATCGCTGTAGCGCCTGCCGTCCATAACCCGGCCGGTCTGCTCGTCTACGATCTTCACTTTGTTGTCCATTACCACGTAGTCTACATCCTTTTCAAAGAGCGAATAGGCTTTGAGCAACTGGTTAATGGTGTGTATGCGCTCGGCTTTAACGCTGTAATTGCGCATCAGCTCTTCCTTCTCGGTGGCTTTCTCCTCGTCGGCAATCGATTTATTCTCAATTTCCATGATCGCAGTGCTCATATCGGGGAGAACGAAGAATTCGCTGTCTTCCACGTTCGAAGACATGAGCTCAATTCCCTTTTCGGTGAGCTCAATGGCGTTAGACTTTTCGTCGATGGTGAAGTAGAGCACTTCATCGGCTTTGTGCATCTGCTTTTCCTGATCCTGAAGGTAAAAAGCTTCGGTCTTCAGCATTTGCTGCTTGATGCCGGGCTCGCTCATAAATTTGGTGAGCGCTTTGTTTTTTGGAAGTCCGCGGTAAGCCCGAAACAATGCCAGGCTTCCTTCGTTCAGGTCTTCTTTGGACGGTTTGGCTTCGTTTAGCTTTCCGAGTTTTTTCTTGGCTTCGGCGAGCAACTGCGTCACCAATTGGCGCTGTGCGTTGTAGAGTTTTTCCACCTTGGGCTTGAGCTCGTCAAACTGCTGCTGATCGCCTTTTGGGGTGGGTCCCGAGATAATCAATGGCGTTCGTGCATCGTCGATCAATACCGAGTCTACCTCATCTACAATAGCGTAGTGGTGCTTTTGCTGCACGAGTTTTTCGGGGGTGGTAGACATGTTGTCGCGGAGGTAGTCGAAGCCAAACTCGTTGTTGGTTCCGAAGATTACATCCTTCTTGTAGGCCTTTCTGCGCTCGTCGCTATTGGGCTGGTGTTTGTCAATGCAGTCTACCGAAAGTCCGTGAAATTCGTAAATCGGCCCCATCCACTCGGAGTCTCTTCGCGCCAGGTAGTCGTTTACCGTAACCAGGTGCACCCCTTTCCCCGCAAGGGCATTGAGGTAAACGGGCAGGGTAGCCACGAGGGTTTTACCTTCACCGGTTTGCATCTCGGCCACCTTGCCCTGGTGGAGGGCGATACCTCCGATAAGCTGCACTTCGTAGTGCACCATATCCCAGGTAATCTCGGCGCCGGCAGCCAGCCAGTTTTGATTCCAGATGGCTTTGTCGCCTTTAATTTCAATGCTTTCTCTACCGGCGGCCAGGTCGCGGTCAAAGTCGGTGGCGGTCACTTCCAAAAAGGGATTTTCCTTAAACCTGCGCGCGGTTTCCTTTACAATGGCAAAGGCTTCGGGAAGGATTTCCATCAGCACCTTTTCAATCTCTTCATCGATTTTTTTGGTGATGTCGTCTACCTGCTTAAAGATGGCTTCCTTTCCGGGGATATCCATCTCCGGATTGTCTTCCACTTCTTTGTTCAGCTTTTCAATTTCTTCTTCATCGGCCTTGATGGTTTCGGCGATTTTGGCTTTGAGTTTAGTGGTGCGTTGCCGCAAATCGTCATTGGAATCCGACTGAAGTTCGTCGTAAACTTCATTGATCTTATTCACCAATGGTTTGATTACTTTTATGTCTTTCTCCGACTTATCGCCGAATATTTTTTTCAATGTATTCGTAAATGAACCCAACATATAATTTTCTAAATTTCTATCCCCTAATCAAAAGGGTGTAAAGTTACCCAAAACGCAGGGAAATTGCATGATAATTTGCCGAACATCCCAGACCATAAATGATACCATTTTTCCGGGGGTGTCAATTTGGCGGGAAATGCAATGGCCTTCGGCCGCAAAGGGCAATTTGCAAGGGTGGTGTGGAAATGCGCGCGTTTGTGTTTTTAGGTGAGATTCTGCGGCGAGAACTGGTTAGGCTAGGATGGCAACGGGCAATAGTGGGGTGGGTTTTCGATCGGAATGGACTTTTGGACTTGTGTATGTATGATATCCCGTAGATTTTGAATGCAATTACCTCCCGTTGGTTGGTTGTCTCTGTCGGCAAATGGCAGCGAGTCAGTAGATTGGGTTTAGATCCCTGGATTTAACCGCAATTGGACAATACCACGCCAACCTTCAAAATACTGGACATTCCCCCTTTGAACCGAGTGACCGCAGGGAAGGCCGGTCTGCCTGAGGCTGAAGCTCATCAGCCGTTGGCGGAGAGGCTGACTAGCCGGTGCGTATTGCTGTGAGAAAGGAATAACGGGGTTAGGGGGAGGACATTTTAGTCAGCAAGAGCAAGAGTGGGCGGTGAGGGTTCGCGGACGTCGTGGGCTTTGCGGGAGGGGTTAACAAAGTGATGAATTATGCCTAGGCCTGAGCATAGGCCAATGCGTCGGCCGGCGGGAGCGAAAAGTGAATAGTGAATAGTGAACAGTGTATAGTGAATAGTGAACAGTGTATAGTGAACAGTGTATAGTGAAAAATGACAGCGAGTCAATAGATCCGTTTTGGATTCCTGGATTCAACCGAAATTGGACAATATTGCGCCAACCTTCAAAATACTGGACATTTTCCCTCATGCCTGGGGATACAGCCGCACGGTAAAGAATTTAAACCGGAGTATCCCAAATCGCAAATCTCAAACCGCTCTGTTTACCGGAGCTTTCCGTAAACGACTTTGAGATTCCTTGCTTCGCTGCGGAATGACAGGTTCCATTTTTTGGTGGGGACGGGGG
>JAIVHP010000359.1:0-2642 GCA_020201045.1 Flavobacteriales bacterium | reverse complement strand
TTGGCTTTTGGCTTTTGGCCGAATAACACTGACCAGAATATGGTACTTATTGGTCATCCATTTTGCTCTCTGTAAAGAGCGTAGGCTCAACTCTTTAGGTCGGGGGCGTGGGCCGGCGTGACGAAAAAAAAGTGAAAATAGCCGTAAGTTCAATATATCCATTTTGGGTATCTGGATTCAACCGAAATTGGACAATATTGCGCTAAACCCTTTAAATACTGGGCATTCCCCCCTAAGCAAGGGCCAGAGCGTCGGCTGGCGGGAGTAAAAAGTGAATAGTGAATAGTAAAATGGCCGTATTTGAATAGATCCTTTTTGGACTCCTGGATTCAACCGAGATTGGAGAATTTGCGCTCCAATCTTCAACACTGACCGCAGCAGCAAAGCTACTGCGGAGCGTCATGAATGCTGATGAGCGGCGCAATTGGACAATGCGTTTCTCCCGTCAATACTGGGCATTCCCCCTTTGGACCTGTCTGCAGTAGGCATGAGGGGGTTAGGGGGAGATCCCTACCAGATTGCAAAAAGAACCAGCGCTCAAAAAAAAAGCCACTTCGGTGAGAAGCGGCTCGTTATAGCGATTTCCGAAAACGTCAGTATTCGTCTTCGTTAAAAAAGAAGTCTTCTTTGGTGGGATAATCCGGCCAAATATCTTCGATGGTTTCGTAAACTTCGTTTATTTCCTCAATTTCCTGAAGGTTTTCCACCACTTCCAGCGGTGCGCCTGTTCGCATAGCGAAATCTATCAACTCGTCTTTTGTCGCCGGCCATGGTGCATCTTCTAAATACGATGCTAATTCAAGTGTCCAATACATATATCTTGGCGTTTTACGCGTTTTTTACCGATACGCAAAAGTATATTTTTTGTTATCACCTGCAAGTGATTTTTTCGCGTATCTAATTAAATGAAAATAAGATAGTTAGCTTTTATTCGGTATCCAGGGGGTTTCTTTCACCCCTCCGTCTTTCGCCAACTTCCTACTTAATACGAATAAAAAGTCAGATAACCTATTTAAATACACGGGAATTGGGTCGTCTACATCGCTTTCGTCCTTGAGATGGAGCACAATGCGCTCGGCTCTTCGGCACACGCAGCGCGCTACATGGGCGTGTCCCACTTCGGGCGAACCGCCGGGAAGCACAAAGTTTTTCATCGGCGGAAGCTCGTCCTGCATTTCATCGATGCTCTTTTCCAGAAATTTCACGTCGGCGTCTTTCAGCTCGGGAATGGGGAATTTGCGCTCTCCCGGCTCGGAAGCGAGCTGAGAACCGGCGGTAAAGAGTTGTTCTTGTATGGAGATAAGTTTTGTTTCGGTATCTCCGTTTAGTCCGTAAGACCTTATGAGCCCAATATGAGAGTTGAGCTCATCTACGGTGCCGTAAGCTTCTATTCTCAAGTGGTATTTTGCAACGCGGGATCCGCCGAGAAGGCTGGTTTTTCCCTGGTCGCCCGTTTTGGTATATATCTTCATGTTATTTTGATTAATGGCTTAACGAAAAAGGTATAACCTTGTTCAAATAAATTTATTGCGCAACGGCTGCCTGTGAGTCAGATTCCACCAGTCCGTCGCGAAGTCGCACAATGCGTCTCGCTCTTTCGGCGATATCTTCTTCGTGGGTAACGAGGATAATGGTATTTCCATTTTGGTGAATTTCATCGAGCAGCGCCATTATTTCGTGCGACGTTTTGGTGTCGAGGTTACCGGTGGGCTCATCGGCGAGTATAATAGACGGTTTATTTACCAGTGCCCGCGCCACGGCCACGCGTTGGCGTTGCCCGCCCGAAAGTTCGTTGGGTTTGTGGTCCATTCGATCTGCGAGTCCCACCATTTCGAGCACTTCGCGCGCTCGCTCGCGCCGTTCAGCTTTGCCCACGCCTTTGTAGATCAGCGGCAGGGCTACATTCTCAAGCGCGGAGTAACGGGGCAGGAGGTTAAAGGTTTGAAAAACAAATCCAATTTCGCGGTTTCTCACCTCGGCTAAATCGTCGTCTTCCATATCGCTCACGTCGTTTCCGTTTAGCAAATACGTTCCGCGCGAAGGAGTGTCCAGGCAGCCCAAAATATTCATTAGCGTAGACTTTCCGCTACCGGAAGGACCCATCAGGGCCACGTATTCATTTTCGATGATGTCGAGGTCTACCGACCGCAGCGCGTGAACTTCCTGCGTACCTATCTGGTAAATTTTAGCCAGGTCTCTTACGCTGATCATTGATGAACTCATATCTTAATGGTAAAGTGTTCGTTAGCCAGTTCGCTTTTAAAGAAAACGAAACCCGTGTTAAATAATTCTACCGTCGTGCGCACCCTGGGCATGTCTTTAATTTCTTCCCAGGCTTCTTCCATCTCTTCGCTCCAGCGGATATCTCCAATGGCAATGACCGAGTCGTTGTGCACGAAGGGAATAATTTTGCCCACGTACTCCAGGGTGGGGTCTTTCCGGTGGTTTCCATCGATGTAAACCAAATCTACCCGCTCCATTTTCTCTAAAGTCAAATCTAGTTTTTCTTCGAATGAACCGGCAATAATGTGCGCCTTTAAACCGGCAAATTCCAAATTTTTAACGGCCATCGCCGCCAGGGTCGGGTCGCCTTCGATGGAATACACGCGCTCAACTCCCGGCACAGCGGCCAATGCGGCAGT
>JAIVHP010000010.1:3092-17011 GCA_020201045.1 Flavobacteriales bacterium | reverse complement strand
TGCCTTCGTTCGAGTCGGCTTCGATCATTACGACCTTGTCCGGTTTCTGAAAATCTAGTATGGCCATTTAAGTTTTCCTTAGAATGTGTTTAATTATTTCGAGTATAGTTCGACGATGAGCTGTTCCTTGATGTTTTCAGGGATTTGCTCTCGCGTAGGATGCTGAATGTATGTTCCCGACAGTGAGCTGCGGTCAAATTCAATCCAGTCCATTTTATTTGTTCCTGAAGACGCTACCGAGTTGGTTACCACTTCGAGTGATTTAGATCGCTCTCTGATAGCCACCTTATCTCCGGGGCGCAATGAATAAGAAGGAATATTTACATTCTCTCCATTCACTGTAACGTGTCTGTGGTTTACCAATTGACGCGCGGCTCTTCGAGTTGGCGCGAGTCCCATTCTAAACACAACATTGTCAAGTCGCGCTTCACAAAATTGCAGTAGCAACTCACCGGTAATACCGATTTTTCTGGATGCTCTGTCGAACATCTTCGCAAATTGGCGTTCGAGTATACCGTAAGTGTACTTTGCCTTTTGCTTTTCTGCGAGCTGAACAGAATACTCGGACTGCTTAGACCTTCTTTTGTTCGGTCCGTGAAATCCCGGAGGGTAATTTTTTCTCTCCAATGCTTTGTCAGGGCCAAAGATTGGCTCTTTAAAACGTCTCGCTACTTTCGATTTGGGGCCTCTATATCGTGCCATAATAACTTCTTATTTCTGTGTCTGTCTTAGACTTGTATTAAACTCTTCTTCTTTTCGGCGGACGGCATCCGTTGTGTGGCAGTGGCGTAACGTCAACAATTTCGGTTACTTCAATTCCGGCATTGTGGATAGACCTGATAGCCGATTCTCGACCAGAACCCGGGCCTTTCACGTAAACTTTCACTTTGCGAAGTCCGGCTTCGTGAGCCACTTTCGCGCAGTCTTCGGCAGCCACCTGGGCAGCGTAAGGTGTGTTTTTCTTTGATCCGCGGAATCCCTGTTTACCAGCAGTAGACCAGCTAATAACCTGTCCGGTTGCATTGGTCAGGGAGATGATGATGTTGTTGAAAGACGCTTTTATGTGCGCTTCACCAACGGCATCTACTTTTACTACCCGCTTCTTTTTTACATTCGATTTAGCCATTCTTGACAATTTTTATCTAACTAAAGCAGCTTATTTAACCGCTTTTTTCTTGTTAGCAACAGTTTTACGTTTTCCCTTTCTGGTACGGGAGTTGTTTTTCGTTCGCTGTCCGCGCAACGGCAATCCAGATCTGTGACGGATGCCTCTGTAGCATCCAATATCCATCAAACGCTTAATGTTTGTTTGGATCTCAGAGCGCAGTGCACCTTCTACTTTAAATTCTTCACCGAGTTTAAGTCGGATTGCAGCCAACTCATCGTCGTTCCAATCTTCCACTTTCGTGTTTTCATCTACACCTGCAGCTTTGAGGATGGTAGATGCACGAGATGGTCCGATACCGAAAATGTAGGTAAGGCCAACAACTCCGCGCTTATTTTTGGGTAAGTCTATACCAGCTATCCTAGCCATAATCTTATTAATTTATCCTTGACGTTGCTTGAACTTAGGGTTCTTCTTATTAATCACGTATAAGCGACCTTTTCGCCTTACGATTTTGCATTCTGCCGAACGCTTTTTGATACTTGCTCTTGTTTTCATCGTTCCCGATTATTTGTATCTGAATGTAATTCTTCCTTTTGTCAAATCGTATGGCGACATTTCTACTTTTACGCGGTCTCCCGGAAGGATTTTGATGTAGTGCATTCTCATCTTGCCCGAAATATGGGCTACGATTACGTGGCCATTTTCCAATTCCACTTTAAACATCGCATTAGATAATGCTTCTACAATCGTTCCGTCTTGTTCAATAGAGGCCTGCTTAGCCATACAATTTTAAACTCTTTTATCCGGCCATTCCGAAGGTTGATGATCTTCCAGCCAACTTGCCGGTTTTCATCAATCCGTCGTAATGACGCATTAATAAATAACTTTCAATTTGTTGAAGGGTATCCAAAATTACCCCTACCATAATCAACAGCGACGTTCCGCCGAAGAAAATGGAAAATCCCTGTTTCACTCCGGCCTGCAAGGCAAATACCGGCAGGATGGCAATGAAACCGAGAAAAATTGCTCCCGGGAGTGTGATTCTCGAAAGAACCGTATCCAGGAAATCTGCGGTTGCACGGCCCGGCTTAACGCCTGGAACGAAACCGCCGTTTCGCTTTAAGTCATCGGCCATTTGATTGGGGTTGACTGTAATTGCCGTGTAGAAATATGTAAATGCCACAACCATGATAAAGAATACCACGTTGTACCAAAGGCCGGCAAAGTTAGACAATTCTACAATAAATCCGGTCTGTGTATCAGAATATTGTGCGATGTACAAAGGTACAAACATTATTGCCTGTGCAAAGATGATCGGCATTACCCCGGCACTGTTCACTTTGAGCGGAATATACTGCCTTGCACCTTCGCTGTATTGATTGCCACTTCCCACCTGTCTTTTGGGAAATTGGATAGGTACCCTCCGCACGGCCTGAACCAGTGCAACGGTTGCGCCAATCACCACCAGCAGAGCCAGCAGCTCAATTAGCAAGATAACGAGTCCGTTTCCTTCGGGTCCTGTTGCAGCCAATACTTCCTGGAAAAATGCACCGGGTAATCCTGCAATAATTCCAATCATAATAAGCAAAGAGATCCCGTTTCCAACTCCGCGGTCTGTAATTCGCTCACCGAGCCACATTACAAACAGGGTTCCAGATGTTAGGATTACGGTAGTCATCACCCACCAAAAAGTGGTGTCGTCTAGTCGGGCGCTTGCGGGAATAGACGCTGCGATATAGCCCGGAGCCTGGAAAATAACGATTACAATAGTTAGGAATCGCGTGTACTGATTTATTTTCTTTCTTCCGCTCTCGCCTTCCTTCTGCATTTTTTGAATGCTTGGAACGGCGATTCCCATCAACTGCATAATAATCGATGCAGAGATGTAGGGCATAATACCAAGGCTAAAAATGGAAGCCCTGTTAAATGCGCCACCAGTAAAAAGGTCGAGAAGTCCGGCCAGGCCACCACCATCAGCATTAGCCGCGGCGAGCTCCTGTGAATTAATTCCCGGAAGTACGATATACGATCCGATTCTAAAAACGAGGAGTAAAGCCAGCGTGGCTAGAATTCGGTTGCGGAGTTCTTCAATACTCCAGATATTCTTAAGCGTTTGCAAAAAGTTTTTCATGCCGGATTATGGTCTTTACAAATTACAGTTTAGTGGCTTCCCCACCTTTGCTTTCGATAGCTGCCTTTGCGGTAGCAGAGAAAGCGTGAGCAGTTACATTAACTTTTGCAGAGAGTTCTCCGCGGCCCAGAACTTTAACGAGTTCTTTTTTACCGCAAAGGCCATTCGCTGCAAATACCTCTGGATTAAAAGTGTCCAGGTTCTTTTCAGAAGCCAGTCTTTCAATCATATCCAGGTTAATGGCTTTATAGGAAACCCTGTTTGGATTTGTAAAACCGAATTTTGGCACACGGCGCTGAAGTGGCATTTGTCCACCTTCAAAACCGCGTTTTTTACTGTAACCGCTTCTAGACTTTGCGCCTTTATGGCCACGTCCTGCAGTATCGCCAAATCCTGAACCTTCACCCCTCCCGAGTCGCTTTTTATTTTTTGATGAGCCTTTTGCAGGCTTCAGATTGCTGAGATTCATTTCTAATTGCGTTTAGCTTAATTACTTTTCTTCTACTTTAACCAAGTGCTTTACTTTGGCGATCATCCCCATAATTTGTGGGGTAGCCGTTTTCTCAATTGGTTTATTCAATTTTTTACATCCCAGGGCAATAAGCGTAGCCTTCTGCCTTTTGGGCTTATTGATGGCACTTCTTACCTGTGTTACGATGATTGTATTCGCCATTGCTTTCTTTTTTGGGAACTTATCCGTTAAATACCTTTTGCATACTCACTCCGCGTTGCTGGGCAACAGCTCTGGCATCTCGCATTTGCATAAGTGCATCGAGCGTAGCTTTTACAACGTTGTGTGGGTTTGAAGAGCCCTGCGATTTTGCGAGAACATCTTTAATGCCTACACTCTCCAGCACGGCGCGCATTGCACCACCAGCTATAACACCGGTACCGTTTGATGCGGGCCTTAAAAGGATCTTTGCACCTGCGTATTTGCCGTATTGGCTATGGGGTACCGTTCCGTTTACGATAGGAACTTTCACAAGATTCTTCTTAGCGTCGTCGATGCCTTTTGCGATAGCTGTGGTAACTTCTTTTGCTTTACCAAGACCGTGGCCTACTACTCCACTTTCGTTTCCCACTACAACAATAGCTGAAAACGTGAAGGTTCTACCTCCCTTGGTTACTTTGGTTACCCTGTTTATCGCAACAAGCTTGTCTTTTAGCTCAATCTCGCTAGACTTAACCCGCTTTACATTTGATTTTGCCATGATATCTTAAAATTTTAATCCGCCTTCGCGGGCTGAATCAGCCAATGATTTAACTCTTCCGTGGTATAAGTAGCCATTTCGGTCGAATACTACTTCTTTAATTCCAAGAGACAAAGCCTTTTCGGCTATATCTTTACCTACAATAGCGGCCTGATCGATTCTCTTGATTCCCTGGGCATCTTCTTTTTTCAAAGAACCTGCAGAGACCAGGGTCGCCCCGGCAATATCGTCTACCAGTTGGGCGTAGATCTGCGCATTGCTTCTAAAAACTGTGAGTCTTGGCCTTTCCGCAGTGCCGGTTACATTCTTCCGAATGCCCTTTTTAATTCGCTTTCTGCGTTCAAATTTTTTGTTTCCCATGATTAAATATTATTTACCAGCTGCTTTACCTGCCTTTCTTCTGATCTGCTCACCGGCAAATCTGATTCCTTTTCCTTTGTAAGGCTCTGGTTTTCTAAATGATCTAATTTTAGATGCCACCTGTCCAATCAATTGCTTGTCGTGACTTTCTAAAGTGATGGTAGGATTCTTCCCTTTGGTCGTTTCGGTAGACACCTTCACTTCTGGTGGAAGCATCATCACAATGGGGTGAGAATATCCCAAAGCCAGCTCGAGCGTTTGGCCGCTCACTTTGGCGCGGTAACCAACACCTACAAGTTCTTGTTTGATGGTGTAGCCATTCAAAACCCCTTCTACCATATTCGCTATCAAAGCGCGGTAAAGGCCGTGCAACGACTTGGTAGGCTTTTTTTCGTCGGCTCTTTCGAGCGTAAGCACACCATCATCAATTTTGCAGGTTATGGGCCCCTTCACTTCTTGAGTGAGCTCGCCTTTCTTTCCTTTCACCGTCACCACATCGCCTTTGATGTCGATGGTAACGCCTTCTGGAATCTCAATCGGGGCTTTTCCTATTCGTGACATTTCTTTATTCTTTTTCTATTTAGTAAATATAGCAGAGCACTTCTCCACCTATATTCTGCGTTCGGGCTTCCTTATCGGTCATCAATCCTTTAGAGGTAGAGACGATAGATACGCCCAGGCCATTAAGTACGCGTGGAAGTTCTTTAGCTCCCGAGTACTTTCTCAAACCGGGACTTGAAGCTCTTTCGAGTTTCTTGATCGCCGATATTTTAGTAACCGGGTGGTATTTCAGCGCAATCTTAATGCTACCCTGAACGTCTTTCTTTTCTTCTTTGTAGTTCAGGATATAACCTTTCTCCAACAAGATCTTAGTGATCTCTTTTTTGATGTTGGACGCGGGAATTTCCACTACGCGTTTGCGGGCCATTATGGCGTTTCGCACGCGTGTTAGATAATCTGATATTGGATCGGAGTACATATTCGCTCTTCTTTTTAACCGTTAATTACCAGCTTGCCTTTTTAACACCTGGGATTTTCCCATCGAGTGCCATTTCCCGGAAAGTAACCCTGGAAATTCCGAATTGTCGCATAAATCCACGCGGTCTTCCGGTGAGTTGGCATCTGTTGTGCAAGCGCACTTTCGACGAATTCTTTGGCAGTTTCTGCAACGCGTCCCAGTCGCCGGCTTCTTTAAGAGCCTGACGCTTCTCTGCGTACTTTTCTACCATTCTTTCGCGCTTGCGCTCACGGGCTTTCATTGATTCTTTTGCCATCGTTCAGCTTATTTTTTGGTGAATGGAAATCCGAACTCCTTTAGGAGTGCTTTGGCTTCTTCGTCGCTATTTGCAGAAGTAACGAAGGTGATATCCATTCCATTTATCTTATTTACTTTTTCAATATTAATCTCGGGGAAGATGATTTGCTCCGTTACACCCATGGTGAAATTTCCCCTACCGTCAAAGCCGGTAGCTTTTACTCCGCGAAAGTCGCGTGTTCGGGGTAGCGAAACAGAGATCAACCTGTCAAGGAATTCGTACATACGGTATCCGCGAAGGGTAACCCGCGCTCCGATTGGCATTCCCTTTCTCAATTTGAAGTTCGAGATGTCTTTTTTGGAATACGTAGGTACCGCTTTCTGACCTGCAATAGCAGTCATTTCAGCCACGGCTGTATCTACAATTTTCTTATCCGCAACGGCATCTCCAATTCCCTGGTTGATGCAAATCTTTTGCATTTGGGGAACTTCCATTGGCGATTTGTAACCAAACTCTTTTTGAAGAGCTGGAACAACTTCGTCTTTATACTTTTCTATTAGTCTCGGTGTATACATGGCTTAAACTTCTTCACCGGTTGATTTAAAATATCTAACTGTTTTACCGTCGTTGTTCTTTCTGAACCCGATGCGGCTTCCTTTACCCGATTTTGGTTCGATAACCATCAGGTTTGACATGTGCATGGGCGCTTCCATTTTAGATATACCCCCTTGCGGGTTAGCAGCACTCGGTTTGGTGTGCTTGGTAACCATATTTAGCCCTTCTACGATTGCGCGGTTTTTAGCGTGATCAACGGATACCACCCTTCCGGTGTCTCCTTTGTTCTCTCCGGCAATCACTTTTACCTTGTCGTCTTTTTTGATGTAAGCTTTCATCTTCTCCTGCTTTGCAGATTTATAATACCTCAGGTGCGAGTGAAACAATTTTCATGAATTGCTTGTCGCGCAATTCTCTGGCCACGGGGCCAAAAATTCGCGTTCCGCGCATTTCGCCTGTTTGGTTTAGCAGTACTACTGCATTATCGTCGAACCTGATGTAAGAGCCATCCTGGCGTCTCACTTCTTTTTTGGTTCGCACAACCACCGCCTTTGAAACAACACCTTTTTTGATGTTACCGGCGGGTATAGCGTGCTTCACAGAGACAACGATCTTGTCGCCTATAGATGCGTAGCGGCGCTTTGTACCTCCCAGGACACGGACGCAGAGCACTTCTCGGGCTCCACTGTTATCGGCTACTTTCAGCCTGCTTTCCTGCTGTATCATTTTCTAATATTATTTTGCTCTTTCAAGTATTTCTACCAACCGCCAATTTTTGCGTTTGCTCAGTGGCCTTGTTTCCATGATTCGAACCTTATCGCCAATATTGCAATCGTTCTTTTCATCGTGCGCAATGAATTTTGACGAGTTCTTCATGAACTTTCCGTAAAGCGGGTGTTTTACCTTTCGCTCTACACTCACCGTGATGGATTTCTCCATTTTGTTGCTCGTCACAACTCCGGTACGCTGTTTTCTTAAATTTCTTTCAGACATAGTCTTTATCTAAAAACGTTTTACTTATCTGCCAATTGACGTTTGCGCAATTCGGTTTTCAAACGCGCGATATCTTTTCGCTTCAACCGAAGCTGAACCGGATTTTCGAATGCGGCAACCGCGTGGTTCAGGCGCATTTTATTGTAATTCTCCGATTCTATCTCGATCTTTTCTTCTACTTCAGCAGTAGTAAGATCTACTATTTCTTTTGCCTTCATTATAATTCTCTTTTAGAGTAATCCCTGCGAATAATAAATTTGGTTTTCACGGGAAGTTTTTGAGCCGCTAAGCGCATGGCTTCTTTGGCCACTTCAACCGGTACACCGTCGCATTCAAAGAGCATTCTTCCGGGGCGGATTACCGCTACCCAGTGGCTCGGCGCACCTTTACCTTTACCCATACGCACTTCAGCGGGCTTTGAAGTGATTGGCTTGTCCGGAAAAATACGGATCCAAACCTTTCCTTCCCTTTTCATGTATCGCGTTACGGCAATACGTGCAGCTTCTATCTGACGTGAAGTAATAAAGGCTTCATCGAGTGACTTTATTCCGAAAGATCCAAAGGCGAGGGTCGCTCCGCGGGTAGCATTACCCTTGATGCGTCCCTTCTGCATCTTTCTGAATTTCGTTTTCTTCGGCTGTAACATCGCTATCTAATTATTCTCAGATTCTTAATTATCTTCTGCGGCCACCTCGCGGCTTGCGTTGACCACCTTTTCCGGCTCCTGCTCCCTGCTGTTGCGCTTTGCTCGTTTCCACATTTGGAGAGAGATCTCTCTTTCCGTACACTTCACCTTTGCAAATCCAAACCTTTACGCCGAGTCTACCCATTTTGGTATGGGCTTCCGTTAAAGCGTAATCGATGTCGGCGCGGAAAGTATGCAGTGGAGTTCTCCCTTCTTTATACGCTTCGGTTCGCGCCATTTCAGCACCGTTCAAACGGCCTGAAACCACAACCTTAATTCCTTCGGCACCCATTCGCATGGTAGATGCAATAGACATCTTAACCGCTCTTCGGAAAGAGATTCTCCCTTCGATTTGGCGGGCAATGCTATCTGCCACCAGGCGTGCGTCGAGTTCTGGTCTTTTGATCTCAAAGATGTTGATTTGAACATCTTTTCCGGTCAATTTTTTCAGCTCTTCTTTAAGCTTGTCGACTTCCTGACCGCCGCGACCGATAATGATTCCCGGACGAGCTGTTTTAACAGTGATGGTAACCAGCTTGAGCGTTCGCTCAATAATTACAGTAGATACACTCGCTTTGGCAAGGCGTACTTTGAGGTAGTTTCGGATTTTGTCGTCTTCAACGAGTTTATCCGTATAATCTCTTCCTCCGTACCAGTTTGAATCCCAGCCGCGAATGAAGCCTAATCTATTTCCTATCGGATTGGTCTTTTGTCCCATATTACTTGGCGCTATCTAAAATAATGGTTACGTGGTTGGATCTCTTCCTGATGCGGTGGGCCCTACCCTGTGGGGCTGGACGCAGTCGCTTCAACATCCGCGCACTATCTACGTAAATTTCTTTTACCACGAGGTTTTCCTCGTCGACGTTTTTCTCTTCGTTCTTCGCCTGCCAATTTGCAATGGCGGAGAGGATGAGCTTTTCTAATTTTCTTGCAGCTGCCTGTGGCATGAACTTAAGCATGTCTAGTGCTTTAAGTACATCTTCTCCCCGAACTACATCTGCAACCAGACGCATTTTTCTCGGGGAAGTTGGCACATTATTCAGCTTGGCTATTGCCAGCGTCTTGCGCTCTTCTTTCCTCTTATCAGCTGCTATTTTCTTTCTCGAACCCATTGTTGGTTATTTTACGAGCCTCAGCGGGCGAATTACCGTTTTTTATCTTTTCTATTTCCGGAGTGACCGCGGAAGGTACGCGTTGGGGAAAACTCTCCCAATTTGTGGCCTACCATATTTTCGGTTACGTATACCGGAATAAATTTATTTCCGTTGTGTACTGCTATCGTCAGTCCTACAAAGTCTGGAGTGATGGTACTCGCTCTCGACCATGTTTTGATTACCGACTTCTTTCCACCGGCCTGGGTGTTTTCAACACGGCTGGCCAGTTTGTAGTGTATAAAAGGTGGTTTTTTGAGTGATCTGCTCATATCTCAATTATTTCTTTCTTCGCTCGATAATGTACTTATTCGAAGCCTTCTTTTTATGACGTGTTTTATATCCCTTTGCAGGCACTCCATTTCTGGAACGCGGGTGACCACCTGAATTACGGCCTTCACCACCACCCATTGGGTGATCTACCGGGTTCATTACCACACCTCGAACGCGTGGTCTTCTTCCCAACCATCTGGAGCGACCGGCTTTTCCGGAAACTTCAAGTGAGTGTTCAGCGTTGGAAACCGAACCGATTGTAGCCATGCAGCTCACCAAAACCATTCTGGTTTCGCCTGAAGGCATTTTCAATACGGCGTATTTTCCTTCGCGGGCGTTGAGCTGGGCGTATGCTCCTGCTCCTCTCGCGATAACACCACCTTGTCCGGGACGCATCTCCACGTTGTGGACTACGGTACCGAGTGGAATATCCTTCAAGAACATCGCGTGGCCAATAGTTGGTGTGGCGTCATCGCCATTTTTCACCGTTTGACCCACCTGCAATCCCTGGGGAGCAATGATGTATCTCTTCTCGCCGTCTTCGTATTTCAAAAGAGCGATACGCGCGGTTCGGTTGGGATCGTATTCAATGGATTCCACAGTTGCAGCGACACCATACTTATTTCGTTTAAAGTCGATGATACGGTATCTGCGTTTGTGTCCACCTCCGGTGTACCGCATGGTCATTCTACCCTGATTGTTTCGCCCACCACTTTTGTGAATAGGGGCTAACAAACTCTTTTCCGGCTTATCGGTTGTGATTTCCGAAAAGGTACTAATGATTTTATGTCGTTGTCCGGGTGATGTTGGACGTAGCTTTCTAATCGCCATTCCTCTTCTTTTTAAATATTGCTGTAAAGATCAATTGTCTCGCCGTCGGCCAGCGACACAACTGCCTTTTTAAATGCTTTTGATTTTCCTGTGATAAGGCCGGTTTTGGTAAACCTGCTTTTAGATTTCCCAGCGTAACGCATGGTCCACACCTTATCTACACTAACACCGTAGATCTTTTCTACTGCATCCTTAATCTGAATCTTATTGGCATCGGTTTTCACGATAAATCCAAATCGATTGAGCTTTTCGGAAGTGGCAGTCATCTTCTCGGTGATGATCGGCTTTATAATAATCTGGCTGCTCATCGTTTAAATCGGTTTAGTGTTTTCTCAATAACCGGAAGTGCGCTTTCGGAAATCACAAGTGAATTGTGTCGAAGAATATCATACGTATTTAAATCCGTAGCTGCAACCACTTTGTGGCCTTTGATATTTCTAGACGACAAGTGAAGCGTCGCATCGCCTTCGCCCAAAACGAGCAGCGGCTTTTGATCTGCCACCTTAAGGGCAGTCATAATGTTCAAATACGCTTTGGTTTTCGGACTGTCCATTTTGAAGTCTTCCACCACGGTAATTTGATTGCCTTTGGCTTTGTAGGAGAGCGCAGACTTTCGCGCAAGCACCTTCACTTTCTTGTTCAACTTAAACCCGTAGTCTTTGGGTCTTGGGCCGAACACGCGACCACCGCCTCTAAACAATGGGTTTTTGATATCTCCGGCACGGGCTGTACCGGTACCTTTTTGCTTCTTAATCTTTCTGGTACTTCCCTTAACTTCTGCGCGTTCTTTAGCTTTGTGCGTTCCCTGACGGTTGTTTGCACCGTACTGTTTAACGTCCAGATAAATCGCGTGGTCGTTGGGCTCAATACCAAAGATCTCTGCGTTGAGCTCCACCTTTTTGGTTTCCTTGCCCTCTGTATTTAAAACTGCTAGTTTCATTAGTTCTTCTCCAAGATTAAAAATGAACCTTTTGGACCTGGCACCGAACCTTTCACTACGAGTAGTGATTGCTCGGGAAGCACTTTTATAACCTGGATATTCTCCAGGGTAACGCGCTTATCGCCCATTTGTCCGGCCATTCGCATTCCTTTAAAAACACGAGCAGGGTACGAAGCAGCACCGATTGATCCGGGTGCGCGCAGCCTGTTGTGCTGTCCGTGAGTAGCTTGTCCTACTCCACCAAAGCCATGGCGTTTTACAACACCCTGAAAACCTTTACCCTTTGACTTGCCGATTACGTCGATGAACTCACCTTCTGTAAAGATGTCTACACTTACGCTATCGCCTAATTTCAAAGTTTCTTCGTAGCTGTCGAATTCTACGAGACGTTGTTTTGGGGTGGTTTTCGCCTTTTTGAAATGCCCTTTTAGTGGAGCGGGAGTATTCTTCTCCTTCCTTTCGCCGAAGCCGATCTGAACAGCATTATAGCCGTCATTCGCTTCGGTCTTCACTTGCGTTACTACGCAAGGACCAGCCTGTATAATTGTACACGGAAGGTTTTTACCCTCCTCCGAGTACATACTGGTCATTCCGATTTTTTTACCTATTAAACCTGGCATTTTCTGCGATTGTTATACTATCAAACTTTAATCTCTACTTCTACCCCGCTCGGTAGCTCCAGACGCATTAGGGCGTCTACCGTCTTTGACGAGGAGCTGTAAATGTCGAGCAAACGCTTGTAAGCACAGAGCTCGAACTGCTCGCGGGACTTTTTATTTACATGTGGCGACCGAAGCACCGTATAAATACGCTTGTGCGTAGGTAGTGGAATTGGACCGCTAACTACGGCTCCGGTGGTCTTCACCGTCTTTACGATTTTCTCTGCTGATTTGTCAACGAGGTTGTGATCGTAAGACTTTAACTTGATGCGAATTTTTTGACTCATCGTTATGAATGCTGCTGTTTACGCTTCTATTTTTCCTTTAACTTTTGCAATTACTTCTTCGGCAACATTCTTAGGCGCTTCCGCGAAGTGCGAAAATTCCATAGTCGAAGTCGCACGACCCGATGTAATTGTTCTCAACTGGGTTACGTAGCCGAACATTTCCGAAAGTGGAACTTTGGCTTTTATAACCTTGGCTCCGCTTCGGTCGCCCATACCTTCCATCACGCCGCGACGTCGGTTAAGGTCACCTACTACATCACCCATATTTTCTTCGGGGGTTAATACCTCCAGTTTCATGATCGGCTCCTTGAGAATTGGCTTCGCTTTTGGAAGCGCAGTTCTGTACGCCAGTTTAGCAGCCAATTCAAACGACAATTGGTCGGAGTCAACTGCGTGGAAAGATCCATCTTTCAGGGTAACCTTTAGCGAATCGAGTGGATAACCGGCGAGAACACCGTTTTCCATCGCTTCTTTGAATCCCTTTTCTACTGAAGGAATAAATTCTTTTGGTACGTTACCCCCTTTGATGAGATTTTCGAAGATCAGACCAGGCTTCTCGTCGTCGCCCGGCTCGATGGTAACTACAATATCTGCAAATTTACCGCGACCACCAGACTGCTTCTTGTAAATCTCTCTGTGATCTACGGTGCCCGTGATGGCCTCTTTGTAAGATACCTGTGGAGCACCTTGATTTACTTCAACCTTAAACTCGCGTCGAAGGCGGTCGCAAATAATATCGAGGTGAAGCTCGCCCATTCCGCTAATTACAGTTTGGCCGGTTTCTTCGTCAGACTTCACCTGAAAGGTGGGGTCTTCTTCCATCAACTTACCGAGTGCAACTCCGAGCTTGTCGAGGTCGGCTTGCGTTTTAGGCTCGATAGCCAATCCGATAACCGGTTCCGGGAAATCCATAGATTCCAGAACGATGGGGTGCTTCTCGTTACAAAGCGTATCCCCGGTTTTAATATCTTTAAATCCTACGAGAGCTCCGATGTCTCCTGCTCCAAGTACATCTACCTGGTTTTGCTTGTTGGAGTGCATCTGGAAGATCCGCGAAATTCTTTCTTTTTTGCCCGTACGCGCGTTAAGTACGTAGGAACCCGATTCGAGCGTACCTGAGTAAACGCGTGTAAAGCACAAGCGACCTACGAAGGGGTCGGTAGCGATTTTAAACGCGAGTCCTGCGAAGGGCTCTTCGAATTTTGGCTGGCGCGTTTCAGGCTCTCCGGTATCGGGATTTGTTCCGTCAATACCTTCAATGTCGAGTGGAGATGGAAGGATTTCCATTACCATGTCGAGCATAGCCTGTACACCTTTATTCTTAAATGCAGAACCGCACATCATTGGCACCACCTTTCCGGCGATACACGCTGCGCGCAATGCGTCGAGAACTTCGCGTTCGGTAAGCGACTCAGAATCTTCAAAGAATTTTTCAAGCAGCGTATCGTCGAACTCCGCAACTGCTTCCAGCAATTT
>JAIVHP010000010.1:0-2913 GCA_020201045.1 Flavobacteriales bacterium | reverse complement strand
TCTACACCATCTACTGCACTAAAAAGGAAAACCAAACCGTCTAACACGCGGAGTGATCTGTTTACCTCAACGGTAAAGTCAACGTGGCCGGGGGTATCGATAATGTTAACGTGGTAATCTGTTCCCCTGTGTGGCCATGTGAGCGTAGTTGCAGCCGAAGTAATGGTAATACCGCGTTCCTGCTCCTGCTCCATCCAGTCCATGGTAGCTGCACCATCGTGCACCTCGCCCATTTTGTGGCTCACTCCACCGTAATACAAAATACGCTCGGTAGTGGTCGTCTTACCCGCGTCGATGTGAGCAGCGATTCCGATGTTTCGCGTATATTTTAAATCTCTTTTCGCCATTGTTACTTAATTTCTGGTCTCTTATTTTTTTAGAATCTAAAATGAGAGAAAGCCCGGTTTGCTTCTGCCATTCGGTGGGTATCTTCTTTCTTTTTAAAAGAAGCCCCTTCTTCTTTAGAAGCAGCTAAAATTTCGTTAGCCAGGCGCTGGCTCATTGTCTTTTCATTTCTTTTCCTGGAAAAGCTAATCAACCACTGCATGGCGATCGGCGTTTTTCTATTATCCCTAACGGGTTGTGGTATCTGGAAGGTCGCACCACCTACGCGTCTACTTTTCACTTCTACGGCGGGCGTAACGTTGCTCAACGCTTTTTTCCACACATCCAGTCCAGACTCTTCACTTTTACCATCCACAATTTCTATGGCTTCGTAAAAGATGTTGTAGGCCAGGTTTTTCTTTCCCGACTGCATCATGTTGTTCACGAACTTGGTTACCAGGGTATCGTTGAACTTCGGGTCTGGCAGCGTAATGCGTTTCTTTGCGGTTTTTCTTCTCATGACTTAACCTTCCTTAATTATTTCTTAGGTCGCTTGGTACCGTATTTTGATCTTCTTTGCGTTCTACCATCTACACCGGCAGTATCGAGGGCACCACGAACGATGTGGTATCGCACACCCGGAAGGTCTTTTACCCTTCCACCGCGCACCAACACAATGCTGTGCTCTTGCAGGTTGTGGCCTTCACCACCGATGTATGCGTTAACTTCTTTACCATTGGTAAGGCGCACACGTGCTACCTTTCGCATCGCCGAGTTTGGCTTCTTGGGAGTAGTGGTGTAAACACGCACACAAACACCCCTTCTTTGAGGGCATGATGCGAGTGCCGCAGCCTTGCTTGTTTTTACCTTTGAAGTCCGCCCTTTGCGTACTAATTGTGATATAGTTGGCATAGTGTAAAAGTTGCTCTAATTCAGTTTTTTCGCGCGTTAAAAAGCCCCAAATCGCTAAATTCGGGGTGCAAATGTACAAGAATTAATGAAGAAACCAACACCGGAAATTAAATATTTTCACCTGTTTACAGTGGTGATGAAGTTTACCGGCGAAACTGGCGTTTGCACTGCGATATGGATTCGTATTGGAATCGAGGTTTTGGGTGTTTGACGAGCATCTGAGGGTATTTGATTTGATACATTTATAGCAGGGTAAAAGACCCAGCTTAGGATTAACCCATCAGACCCAGGTTAGGATTAACCCATCAGCCTGAGGCAGACGTAGCCCCTGACCCTTCCCCGGAGGGGAATACCCACCCCTGACCCCTCCGTGGGAGGGGAAATCCTGTATTGATTGGGTTGCGGTATAATGGAGAACGGTGGGAAACTCTGGTAGGGACGGTGAAAAAAGAGATAAGGGGCGGAACAAGGACCGCAGCAGCAAAGCTACTGCGGAACGGGCGCGAAGAGAAAAAGAATAACGGGCGGAACGACAACCGCAGCATTACAAATGCTGCGGAGCGAGTGGGCAACTTTGGTTGGTGCAGTGAAAAAAGGGGGCTGAAATTTGAGTTTTGCCGATGTTGGTTAATATAAGTGGCGGAACAAGGACCGCAGCAGCACAGCTACTGCGGATCGGCACAGCTACTGCGGAGCAGAGCGCAACACTGGCCGCAGCCTGCCTGAGGCCGGCTGCGGAGCAGCGTAAATGATGTAGAGCGGGGCGAAACATAGACCGCAGGATTACTCCATTCGCGCAAGCGGGCGCACAACCTTGTCGTGAGACCTTTCACTTCGTTCACTAAGTTACAAATCCTGCGGAGCAGGGGCGGAGCAGGCGGAACACTGGCCGCAGCAGCACAGCTACTGCGGAGCTGAAGAATTAAAAGCAGTTTACCTTCAAAGCGGAAATCCATGTTTTTTACCCTGTAAAAACCATTAGTTTTGCGGTGATGAATTACCTCGATGAATTAAACCCCGCGCAAAGAGCTGCGGTAGAACACACCGAAGGGCCCAGCATGGTGATTGCAGGCGCCGGATCGGGCAAGACAAAAGTACTCACCTTTAGGATTGCACACCTTATAAAGAAGGGTGTGGATCCTTTTAATATTTTGGCGCTGACCTTTACCAATAAGGCCGCGAAAGAAATGAAGGGAAGGATAGCCACAGTGATCGGGGGCACCGAAGCCCGAAACATCTGGATGGGCACCTTCCACAGCATATTTGCCCGTATTCTGCGCATGGAAGCCGAAAAGCTGCACTACCCTTCCAATTTTTCGATTTACGATACGCAGGACAGCAAAAACCTGATTAAGGCCATTGTCAAAGAGATGGGGCTAGACGACAAGCTCTACAAAACGGGGTTTGTGCTGAGCCGGATATCGAATGCCAAGAACAACCTGATATCGCCAAAGGCTTATAAAGAGCACGTGGAGATTATGAGCGACGATGAAACGAGCGGCAGGGGAAAGCTGGTGGAAATTTACACCGAGTACAATCGCCGACTTTTTAAAGCGGCGGCGATGGATTTTGACGACCTATTATATAAGACCAATGTTTTGCTGCGCGATTTTCCGGATATCCTCCACAAGTATCAGCACAAATTTAAATACCTGTTGGTAGACGAGTACCAGGATA
>JAIVHP010000358.1 GCA_020201045.1 Flavobacteriales bacterium | reverse complement strand
CGAGATAAGAGAAAGGCGGGCCATAAAGCCCGGAGACCACTTTCAAATGATTCCGGGGTTTGAGAATTTCCAGAAAATATCAAAGGGCCAAGTGCTGGCAAAACTCAATCAAAAGGAAATTCGCGCGAGTCAAAACGGCTTGATCTTTATGCCCCTGTATCAAAGCAAGGGCGATGATGCATTCTTCATTATCCGCAAAATAGCTAAGTTCTGGCTCGGCGTTTCGTGGCTTTTCAGAAGATTTCACCTTTTCCATATCCTGCGTATCCTTCCCGGAGTAAGGCGGTTTATGCAGACGGACCACATAATGGTTGTAGACAGAAATATTGCTAAATGGTACAGCACGGAATTGCTTCACCTTTTTGGTTACCGCAGAAAAAAGTCTGAGGGAACCCACACCCTTTTCATACGCAGAAAGTACGATTACAAGGGCCCACGCCACAATTAGACCTTTCGGAACCATCCGCGCATTTCTCCGTAAGTACAATAATCCGTAATATGCGCGTTTTTTGTAGTGCGCTATTAAAAACCAGATGTTGGCATTTTAACCGCTGCATGGAGCGAATTTCGTCGATGTAGCGTTAAGTTTACCCGTTTATGAATTACACCATCCCCTTTATCCTACTCCTTGGCCTTTTTGGCGGAGCCCAGTTTGCCCATGCGCAAAAAGAGCTTATTTCTGAAATTGAATCTCCAGGCGATGTCCCTGACGAAGCCGTGGTTGATGCCCTTTCCGCGGAAGCGGAAGCTGCTGCAGTGTGGGATATAAACGATTCGCTCAACTACATCCCGGCCTTCGACGAGTACTGCGATTGGAACAGCGACCGTGTGCACCCCTACAAGTATACGCTAACAGAAATGACCGATACCATCGTAATTCCGCTGGCTTACGACTCGTGCAGTTTTGCAGCGCCGTTTATCGGCCGAAAAACATCTGACTTTGGCTACCGACGTTACCGACATCACTACGGTGTAGACATTAAACTCTACACCGGCGACCCGGTGCTTAATGCCTTTGACGGCGTGGTAAGGGTAGCCAAATACGACGGCGATTACGGGAGAGTTGTGGTGGTAAGACACAACAATGGATTGGAAACGCTTTACGCCCACCTATCAGAACTCAAGGTAAAGGAAGGCGATTGGGTAGATGCCGGAAAGGCAGTGGGATTGGGTGGAAATACCGGTAGAAGTACAGGCAGCCACCTTCACTTTGAAGTGCGGTATTTGGGCGAACCCATCAATCCCAATGAAATTATTGACTGGGAACTCGGGATGCTTTGCAGCGACACCTTGCTGCTAAACGCAGATCACTTTGAGTACCTGAAGGAAATCAGAAAGCGAAAATACCACCGCATACGCCGCGGCGATACCCTTTCGGGGATTGCACGCCGCTACGGAACTACGGTTGGAAGGATTTGCCGGCTAAACGGCATGAGAAGCACATCTACCCTTCGCATTGGAAAAACCATTCGCTATAACTAAGCGGTAAAAAACCTATGAGCCCTGCACCGGGAAAAAAATCACCGAAATCATCAGCAAAACCGAAATCCAATAAACGCAAAACCCCGGCTAAGCGCAAAAAGAAACAAAAAAGGAGCTTATTAAGCCGGTTCATTAAATTGGGGTTTATCGGTTTATTTACGGGGCTACTTTTGTTGTTTCTGCTCTTTGGCGCGGTGTATATCGGCGTTTTTGGTCCTATTCTATCCGAAGAAGAGCTCAGAGCTATTAAAAATCAAAATGCATCTGAGTTGTACTCCGCAGATGGAAAACTCCTCGGTCGCTATTACTTTCAAAACAGATCGAGTATTGACTTTGATGAAATACCCAAAACGGCAATAGAAGCGCTGATAGCCACGGAAGACAACCGGTTTTTTGAGCACGAAGGGATTGATTTTTACAGCATCCCTCGGGTTGTGATTAAAACCATTATTCTGGGCGACCGTTCCGGGGGCGGTGGAAGCACCATCTCACAACAGCTCATCAAAAACCTTTACGGCCGAAAAAATCACGGCGCACTCTCCATGCCGGTAAACAAGCTCAAGGAAAACATCGCCGCCCTGAAGCTGGAAGACCTTTACGCTAAAGAAGAAATTATTGCCCTGTATTTAAATACAGTGAGTTTTGGCGAAGACGTTTATGGACTAAAGGCAGCGAGCGAACGGTATTTTAGCAAGTCACCCGCACGCTTGAATACGAGCGAAGCTGCCGTGCTCATAGGAATGCTCAAAGCCACGACAAGCTATAACCCCAGGCTTAACCCGGAAGACTCAAAAAACCGGCGAAACACGGTTTTGGCGCTTATGGTTCGCGAGGGAAGCCTCGCTCCCGATGCGTTTCAAAAGTTAAAAGATGCACCCATTGAGCTTAAATACCACCGGTTGGAAGAAGAGCCGGGATCTGCCCCCTACCTGCGCGTCAGGCTTGAGTCGGAAATCAAAGAATTATTAGCGTTTACCGAGAAAGAAAACGGCGAACCGTATAACCTCTACGCCGATGGTTTGAAAATTGAGCTTACGGTAAATGCAAAACTCCAGGTTCACGCCGAGCGGGTTTTAACCGATCACATGGAAAAATTGCAAAAAGTATTTGACAACCATTGGAAGACCAGCAAACCCTGGTCGAAAAATCCAGAATTTCTATGGACGGAAGCCCAAAAATCTAACCGGTACAAAAAGCTCAAAGCTTCAGGTAAATCAGAAGCGGAGATTAAAGCTGTTTTTCAGAAAAAAACCACATTACAGGTGTACGCACCCAGTGGAGGATATGAAGAGAAAGAAATGACACCGCTTGATTCGGTAGGTTACCACCAGATGATTTTACAGGCGGGGTTTATAGCCATAGACGCCTTCACGGGGAAAGTACTGGCTTACAGCGGTGGGGTAAGCCACAGTCATTTTCCATACGATCACGTTTTCTCTAAACGTCAGGTAGGCTCTACCTTTAAACCCTTTGTTTATGCGGCAGCTATCGATAATGGCATGAAACCCTGCGATTACCTGGAAAACGAACCGATTATATTTTCGAATTACGACGATTGGTCGCCGCAAAACTCAGGCGGAAGCGAAGGTGGATTTTACACATTGAAGGGCGGGTTGGCCAATTCGGTAAATACCATCGCGGCCAGGCTTATCGCCGAAACCGGACCGCAAAAAGTGCGCGCTACGGCACAAAGAGCCGGTATTACGGGCGACATCCCCAACCTCCCTTCTATTGCATTGGGCGTAGCCGACCTTTCGCTTTACGAAATGGCAAAAGCTTATGCCGTGTTTGCCACAAGTGGAAAAACGGTGAATCCATACTTTATAGAAAAAATAAGTACCGAAGATGGAATTGTGCTGTACGAAGCCGAGAAGAAAGAAGCTGAAAGCGCTATGGACGAATACACCGCAAACGCCGTTAGAAACATGATGGAGTTGGTTGTAGACAGCGGTACCGCACGATCTGCGCGAACGCGTTTTGGCATTCGCGGCGATTTGGCCGGTAAAACAGGAACCACGCAAAGCAATGCCGACGGCTGGTTTTTGGCCATAACGCCACGGGTAGTCTGCGGCTCCTGGGTTGGAGCACAATCTCCAACGGTGCGTTTTAGAAGCACCGCACTTGGGCAGGGAGCAGCCACCGCTTTACCCATAACAGCAGGTTGGCTCAAAAAAGTAGAGAGCGACCCGGCGGTTCCCAATATTCTTGGGCGTTCCTTTCCGGAAAATAGCGCCGAATTGGAGATGGATCTGTACTGCCCGCTATATGTCGAGTCCAGAACAGACGCTTTTTTCGATAATATCTTCGACGGTGATAAGCGAAAAGAAAAAAGAGAGCTGCGCAAAAAAGCGCGGGAAGAAGCCCGTGAAGAAGACAAAGACGGCGAAAAAGAAAAAGACGGTTGGATTAAACGGCTTTTCAAAAAGCTGGGTAAGGATAAGGATTGAGAAGATTCAATGAAAACCATTGAAACCCCAGTCGGGCAATAGGATCTCATAATCTTAAAATCTTAGCGATTTAGGCAATAAAGAGTACCGATACATTTAGATTCTCAAACTTTTTAGACCGTGTTATTTATAGCTGTCTACCGTGCTAAGCTTCACCTTACTGAGTGCGAAATTTCCCGTTCCAAAGGCAATTTCTTTCCCGTTCTCGTTTAAAAGTACCGACTCTGCCGTGTAAAGCGATGGCGACCTAAAGCGCACCTGTCCGGAAGCGGTTAATTTACCGCTTGACACAGGCCTGATCAGGTTTAAATTAAAGCTCGTGGTGAGCACAAAAAATTCGGTGACGATCGAATTTACCGCAAAAAAAGCGGCATCGTCCAGAAGTTTGAAATATACAGAGCCGTGCACGGCATTCAGCGCGTGAAAATAGTCATCGCCAATTTCTACCGATACTTCTGCCCTACCCTCAGAAATGGATATGGATGACGTTGGATACAAAGT
>JAIVHP010000357.1 GCA_020201045.1 Flavobacteriales bacterium | reverse complement strand
TCTGCGAAATACTCTGCGAGCTTTGCGTGAAATGCGCCACATCTCTAAGGTTCACGCGGAGATCGCTAAGGATGCGCAAAGGACGCAGAGAGACTCGTGCCACAGCGTAATCAAATTTTAGTCTATGTTTTAATTCTCAGAAATAAAGCGATTAAGTTATATGATAGAGCCACAACTTTTTATCGGGTTGTGGCTTTTTCTTTCCGCATATCTGCGAATAGCACCGCTTGAGTATTTCGAACACTGAAAGAGCGAAATCGCGTTAACTTTGCACCCTTTGATTTACCCATGATAAAACTGGAAAATATTCGCAAGAGCTATATGGTTGGGAGCCGGCCGTTAGAAGTGTTGAAGGGAATTGATATGGAAATTCGCGAAGGAGAGCTGGTCTCTATTATGGGGTCTTCTGGTTCGGGTAAATCCACCCTGCTCAATATTCTCGGAATTTTGGACAGCTATGACGAAGGCGACTATTTTTTGGACGGCAAGCTCATCAAAAACATGAGTGAAACAAGGTCGGCCAGATTGCGAAGTGAGCTTATCGGCTTTGTGTTTCAATCGTTCAACCTTATCCCCTTTAAATCGGCGCTTGAGAATGTGGCGCTACCGCTCTACTACCAGGGCATAAAGCGAAAAAAGCGGAACAAAATGGCCATGGAAGAGCTCGAAAAGGTGGGCCTGGCCGATTGGGCAGAACACGCTCCGCCAGAACTGAGCGGGGGACAAAAACAACGCGTCGCTATAGCGCGTGCGCTAATTTCAAACCCAAAGATTATTCTGGCCGATGAGCCAACGGGTGCATTGGATTCTACAACTTCCTACAGCGTGATGGAGCTTCTCAAAAAAGTAAACGCCGAAGGAATGACAGTGGTTATTGTAACCCACGAAACCGATATTGCCGAAATGACAAACCGCTTGATCAAACTTAAAGACGGGATGATTGAAAGCCATAACGCCCTGGCGCCGCATGTTTGATTTCGATAAATGGCAGGAAATAATTGCCACCATAAGCAAGAACAAGCTGCGGACTTTCCTCACCGCTTTCTCGGTGATGTGGGGGATTTTTATGCTGGTTATTTTGCTGGGTGCCAGCACGGGGCTTCAAAACGGAGTGCAACACGCTTTTAGCGACGATGCTGTGAACTCAATTTATATCCGCTCGGGCCGGACGGCCGTGAGCTACAAAGGTTTAAAACCGGGTCGGCAAATACAGCTTACACGCGATGATTTTGCCGAGGTTATCAGAACCATCAACAACATTCCCTACGGATCTTGCTCTTATTCCAAGTGGAGTGCAGAAGTGACCTACGGTAAAGAGTACTCCACGTATTCCCTCAATGCCGTGCAGCCGCCCTATCAATTGCTCGAAAACTCAATTATTACAACCGGTAGGTACATAAATGCACAAGACATCAGCGACCGCAGAAAGGTGGCTGTTATCGGAACAGATGTATCCAAAGATCTTTTTAAGGGCGCCAACCCCATCGGCGAATACATCGAAGTTTACGGAATTAATTTCAAGGTGGTCGGTGTTTTTACCGATACCGGAAGTCCGCGGGAATTGCGGAATATTTACATCCCGCTCGAAGTGGGCCAACAGATATTTGGGGCTGGGAATGATATTGATCGATTTACGGTTTCCACCGGCGATATGCCTCTGGAAGTTTCGATAAGTGTAACCGATCAGATAGAGAAAATGCTCAAGCAGCGGCACACCGTAGCCCCCGAAGATCAAAGTGCCATTTACATCACCAATAGCAATGTGGAGTTCAAAGAAATCATGAACATCCTTACAGCGCTGAAACTCTTCGTGTGGATTATTGGGATTTTTACCATCATCGCCGGAATTGTCGGGGTGGGAAATATCATGAGCATTGTGGTAAAAGAGCGCACCAAGGAAATTGGAGTCCGAAAAGCACTGGGCGCGAGCCCGGCTTCGGTGGTTGCGCTTATTTTGCAGGAATCTATTTTTGTCACGGCCTTTGCGGGATACATCGGCTTTGTGCTCGGGGTATTTACCATTGAAGGCCTGGCCAACTTAATCGGCGATCAGCAAATGTTTCGAAACCCGGAGGTGAATATCAATGTGGCCCTTGCCACCATCGGAATTATGGTCTTTGCCGGAGCTCTGGCTGGATTGTTTCCGTCGCTCCGCGCAGCCCGCATTAAACCCGTTGTAGCACTAAGAGACGAATAGCGATGTTTGACAGAGAGAAGTGGTCCGAAGTTTTTCAGGTGCTGAGCAAGAATCCATTCAGAACGCTGGCTACGGCCTTTGGTGTAATCTGGGGAATCATGATGCTCATTATCATGATTGGCTCGGGAAAGGGGCTGGAAAACGGCGTTACCGCAGATTTTAACCGGGTCACCAACAGCATGTTTCTGTGGAGTCAGACCACTACAAAGGCTCATGCCGGCTTTAAAAAAGGAAGGCGGTTTGATATCAGGTACGACGATGTGACCTACCTGAAGGAGCAAATCCCCGAAATCGATATTATTTCGCCCCGAACCCAATTGGGCGGCTACCGCGGCGCCAACAATGTGGTGCGCGGAATAAAAACAGGTTCCTACTCTGTTTATGGCGATACGCCGGATTACGATAAAATTGAATCGCGCCCCATCGAATACGGACGGTTTATCAATTGGTCTGATTTGGAAAACAATAGAAAAGTATGCGTGATTGGACTTAGGGTGTACCGCGAACTTTTCGATAAAGGAGAAAATGCGATTGGGGAATTCGTGAAAATAAGCGGAGTGAATTTTCAGGTGGTGGGTGTGTATAATACCAAGCTCCAAGGTGAAAGAGCCGAAGAGGATACCAAGAGCATTTTTATGCCCATCACTACATTTCAAAAGGCATTCAACTGGGGCGATAAAATTGGATGGTTGAGTATTACCAGCCAGAAGAATGTGCCGGTGGCTGTGGTGGAAGAGAAAGTCTTGAAAAATTTGAAAGAGCGCCATAAAATTCATCCCGAAGACGACCGCGCCTTTGGGTATTTCAACCTGGAGCGGAGGTTTAAGCAAATGAATGGAATCTTTACCGGGATACGCGGACTCTCCTGGTTTGTCGGGGTGCTAACGCTATTTGCAGGGATTATCGGGGTCAGCAATATTATGCTGGTTACCATCAAAGAGCGCACAAACGAGATTGGGGTGAGAAAAGCCCTGGGAGCAACTCCCTGGAATATCGTTTCACAGATACTGCTCGAGTCGCTGTTTCTCTCGGCAATTGCGGGGTTTGGTCTCCTTCCCGCCATGAGAGCGGTGAGAATAAAACCCGTAGAAGCGCTTCGCACCGAATAAATACGATTGAACTACTAAAAAGCATTATGAAAAAAGTCATTTTTATCGTCGTTTCCATTCTTATTGTCGGGCTTTTGGGCTGGACCTTGTTTTACGTCTACCAAAAATCGCAGAAAAAGCCCGTGACGTATAAAACGGAACAGCCGTACTATTCCGATATCATTCAAAAAACGGTTGCCACCGGTTCTGTGGTTCCCCGAAAGGAAATCGATATTAAACCCGTAGTTTCGGGAATTATCGAAGAGATTTTTGTAATGCCCGGAAACGAAGTAACCGAAGGCGACAAGATTGCCCGAATCAAGATAATTCCGAATATGGTAACGCTAAACAACGCCGAAAATCGCGTGCAGCGGGCAAAGATTGACTACGACAATAGCATAATCGACTACGACCGGAACAAAAAACTTTTCGATCAGGGCGTTATTTCATACGCCAATTTCCAACCCTTCGAGCTGGCCAAAAGATCTGCAAAGGCAGAGTTAGATGCTGCAGAAGACAATCTCGATATTGTGAAAGAAGGGGCGTCAAAGAAAAATTCATCCACCGCAAACACCATTGTGCGAGCGACCATCAGCGGAATGGTGCTCGATGTGCCCGTGGAAGTTGGAAACTCGGTAATTGAAGTAAATAACTTTAACGAGGGTACTACAATTACCACTATTGCCGATATGACCGACTTGATTTTTGAAGGACAGGTAGATGAGTCTGAGGTCGGGAAAATCAAGGAGGGAATGGATTTGATTCTCACCATTGGAGCTATTGCCAACGAAGAATTTGAAGCACAACTCGAATACATTTCCCCAAAAGGGGTAGAGGAGAACGGCGCAATCCAATTTGAGATCAAAGCGGCGGTGAATTTACGCGACAACCAATTTATCAGAGCGGGCTATTCCGCGAATGCAAATGTGGTTTTAGATCGGCGCGACAGTGTATTGGCCATCAACGAAAGTTTGGTGCAATTTGAAAACGATACATCGGCTTTTGTGGAAGTCCTTGTAGCTGAGCAAAAATACGAGAAGCGAGATGTGAAACTCGGGCTTTCTGATGGAATTCAAGTGGAAGTGCTGAGCGGAGTAGAGCCCGAAGACGAACTTAAATTGTGGAATCAACCGATAACTGAAGAGTAAATGAACCGTTTTTTTGCCCTTATATTCATTTTATTTTTTTTCGGATGCACCGAACCTAAACCAAAACAAACCTTTCAGCAAGATGGGAGTGGGGAGGTGAAAATTGAATACGCACGCGGCCTTTTGATTTCCAAAAACGGCGATGGTTTCGAAGTGACCGTAAGAAACCCTCAGGACACCTCTGAAATTCTCGGTAACTACAGCCTGGTTTCTAAATCCGACTCCGGAGAGCATGCTATTCATATTCCCATTGAATCAGCGGCATTGAGCAGCACCACTTTCGTTGCTTTCTTCGATGTAATCGAACAGGTTGACCGCATTTCGGGCGTTACGTTTACCGATAGGGTAATGAATGCCAATTTGCTTCAAAACATCTCCAAAGGAAAAGTGCGGGAGCTGACTGAATCTACACCCCTCGGTAGAGCCGAGTGGATTAAATTCGCTGGTTGCCTTACGGGGAAATTAGACGAAGCCACGGCAAAATTTGACTCCATCGCATCAGCCTACCATGCCTTAAAGCAAAAAGCCGAATCGCAAGAGCGCCCCGAAGTCTTTACGGGCAGCCGGTACAAAGATCACTGGTACGCCCCCGGACGAGACAGCTACATCGCAACGTATATCAGGGATGCCGCAGCGGAGTACACGTTTAATGAAATTGAAGGCCGGGCAAGCGCCGAGCTCGACATGGAGAGCGTTTTGGTTTCGGTTTCCGATGCAGACTTTTGGGGAATGGTGGTCTCTCAGGAAAAGCCTTATACCATGGATCAGCTTCTCGAAATTGACCCCATGTACACGCGCATCAAGGCAGTGAAAGATTCCAGTGTATTTGTTTGCAATGCGGCAAAATCCGACTATTTCGGAGATGCCGTAATGCAACCCCATATTATTCTGGCCGATTTGGTTTCGGTATTTCACCCCGAACTTCTTCCCGATCACGAGCCCGTATTTTTTTCTCGGATAAAAGAGCGGCAGTAGATCCTTTTTCCCGTTTATCTTTGCGCCAATGAAGAATCGCGGAATTTCGCATTGGCTCTGGATTGCACTTCTGGCTTTGGGCCTTATGGTTTACAGCCTTTTCTCGGGGTCTGTGCCCATCGCTTTTTCCGACGTTTTTTTTACCGAAGATCCGAATAACATCAGCCGGGTGATTTTTTTTGAATCGCGCATTCCGCGCACGCTTGCCTCTGTGCTCGGCGGTGCAGCCCTCTCGGTGGCGGGACTTCTTATGCAGAGCTTATTTCGAAATCCGCTTGCGGGTCCTTCCGTGCTGGGGCTGAGCTCGGGAGCCAGCCTGGCCGTGGCCGTTTTAATGTTGGGCTCGTTTGGGTTTGCCCTGGGCGGTGTAGAGTTGGTGCTCGCTGCCATCATTGGGTCTTCTGCTGTTTTGGTGCTCATCACCGTTTTGTCGTCTAAATTTCGCGATATCACTTCGGTCTTGATCGTGGGGCTTATGTTGAGTTTCTTCGCGTCGGCAATGATCAGCCTTTTGCAGTCTTTTGCGAGCGAATCGGCTATCAAGGCATTTGTGTTCTGGGGCTTTGGAAGTTTTGCAGACCTGTCGCTCTCCCGCCTATGGATTTTCGCGATTCCGCTGTTGTTATGTTTCGCACTCGTCCCTTTTTTGAGCAAGCCGCTAAACGCGGTTTTACTCGGCGAAACACACGCCCGGAGCATGGGGGTATCTATTAAAAAGTTTCGCTCGAGCGTAATTCTCATCACTGGTGTGCTCACAGGTGTGGTTACCGCTTTTTGCGGGCCGGTGGCATTTATAGGACTGGCTTCGCCGCATATCGCGCGTTTTATTTTCAAAACCGTCGACCATAGAAAACTTATTCCTGCGGCGATTTTAGTAGGTGGTCTTTTGGGCCTGGTTTGCGATATTATTTCGCGACTTCCGGGGTCGCATCACGCGCTGCCGCTAAATACCGTTTGTGCATTTATGGGTGCCCCGGTGGTGCTCTATCTCATTGTTCGCGGGCGAAAACAAAATATTTTGCTCTAATGATTGAAGCCAGAGACATAGACGTTTCGTACGATTTGAAGTCGGGTGAGAAAAAGGTGATCCGAAATTTTTCATTGAAGCTCAAAGAAGGGGAAGCACTGGTGGTTATTGGTTCAAACGGCGCCGGAAAGTCTACGCTATTGCGCACGCTGGCCGGGTTACAGGATTTTCAAAAAGGCGAGCTCCGCTGGGATAAAACCCCGATTCAAGATATTAAAAAAGACCGTCGCCCGCATATCGTCTCGGCCATGTTTAGCAATTACCTGCGGGTAGATGGATTTACCGTTCTCGACCTGGTGGCGCTGGGGCGACAGCCCTACACGGGTGTATTTGGGAAATTAAAGCCCGCCGACTGGGATATTTGCAAAAAGGCCCTCGCCGACGTAGGCATGGATTCCTTTAAAAACCGACAAATATTTTCGCTGAGCGACGGAGAGTACAAAAAAGTGCTTTTGGCAAAGATGCTGGCGCAGGATACTCCAGTGCTCATTTTTGACGAACCGACGACCCACCTCGATCTTCCGAGCTCAATAGAGTTTATGAAGCTCATCAAGTCGCTGGCTCAAAAGGCAGGTAAAACGGTAATCTTTAGCACCCACAACCTTCACGTCGCCTTTGAGCTATTCCAAACCGTATTGCTCCTTGGCGAAGACGGCAAATACGTGAAGGGTACGATAGACGAAATAGCCAATCACGAACTTACCTGTAGTTTTTTGCGCACCACCGATGTGAAATTTGAAAATGGAAGATTAATTTACAATATTCAATAAGATGAAAATAAGTATTGTAGGATTGGGCTGGTTTGGACTGGAGCTGGCAAAGGAATTGAGCGCAACGCATGCGGTCCTCGGATCAAAGTCTGCGGCTGAGTCCATCTTCGAAGGAAAATACAAAGGCATAGAAGCCCATTACTTGAACTGGGATGACGCCGATAGTTTTGAAAACCTGGAAACCTTACTCGATGCCGATGCGCTGGTCTTAAACATTCCACCCTCGCGTAAGCGCGAAGATGTGGTAAAGTGGTATGGCGAAAATATGTACGTGATGGAGCAGGGAATTCTGAAGTCGCCTTTAAAAAAGGTGATTTTCATCTCATCTACCGGCGTATTTGGAAACCGGGAAGTTGTGGACGAAGATACCATTCCGGAACCCAATACGCCATCGGGTACGGCGCTGTTTGAAACCGAACTCAGATTGCTGAATAACCCCAAATTTAAAACGTCTGTTATTCGGCCGGGAGGCCTCGTTGGGGGAGACCGACAGCCGGCGCGGTATCTTGCCGGAAGACAAGGCATCAAGGGGAAAAATCACCCGGTAAACCTGGTTCACCGAAGCGATTTAATTGCCATCACCGAGAAGGTAATCGAGTCGTCTTATACCCGGAGAATCTTCCACGCTGTGGCTCCGGAACACCCGGCAAAATCTGATTTCTACACCGTTGCCGCTCAAAAATTGGGGCTCGAGTTTCCCGCATTTCACCCGGGCGATATTTCAGATGGAAAATTAGTGGAGTCTGAGAAAACCATTGAAGCGCTCAGGATTTCGATGGAGTATTCCAATCCCTATCAAATGATTGATGGACTTCGGACAAAAAACTGAACAAAAAGGTAAACCCGGCAGAGCTGATATTCAGAGCCCTGCTGCTAAATGGCCGTTGGCTACAAGGGGAAAGGCGACCTAAAAGAAACATCGGCCTGAATTTCGTAAATTTAACCAATGAAAAAACAGCGGATCTATTTGGACACTTCCGTTTTCGGTGGCTACTTCGATGAAGAATTTCAAGAATTCACCAAGCCGCTGTTTGACCGTATCAATAATGGTGAAATTACTATCATATTTTCGACAATATTGGAAAGTGAATTAGAATTAGCCCCCGCAAAAGTGCGTAATTTAATTCGCAGCATAAAAAAAGCTAATACCGAATTTGTCGAAGAAACAAACGATGCCATCGAACTTGCGGGTGATTATCTATCCGAGAAAGTTGTCGGCCAGACAAGTTATTCTGATTGTTTACACATTGCTTTGGCAACCATTAATCAAGCGGATTTGCTTGTAAGTTGGAATTTTAAACACATCGTAAATATTCAGCGGATCAGAGGCTATAATTCGATAAATATCAAAAATGGATATAAACCATTAGAGATACGTTCACCTAGAGATTTAATGGATTATGAAAACTAAAACTGACAAGAAATTCGATGCCGTAAAAATGGCACGCGACATTAAAAATAAGTTGGACGAGAAATTATCCGAGCTGACAAAAGAAGAGATTGTAGCCTATTTCAGGGACCAACGAAGAAAACCAAACCGAATAAGGCCCGAGGCTTAATAACTTAGGCTTTGTATGGCTTGATAAACCGCTCCGCTGGGCATGCGCCCTGCGGTCAAATTCTTCGCGGAGTTGTAGGAATAATTACCGTATTTCACTTCTATCCCAATGTAAGAATCAAGATCTTCCATTAAGATCCAGGAAAGATCATTCACCTCTCAAACTCCCAAACGAAGGCTCGTCGTTTTCCATTCCGCCGAAACCCTCATGGGGTCATTTCGAACCGCTTGCTTCGGCGTCAGCCCATTGCGTGTTACATCCCCGGGTAGGCAACCGAGGAAAGCAGAGCAACCAAGGACTTGTTTCGGGGTAGTTCGCCGCTCCGCTGCTGTGCCCTATGTTAATTGAAATAGCATCGAAATCCGTTACATGCAGAACTGGAAAGTACCCCGACCAATGGCTTTATTTCTCGGAACGAAATTAAGCTCAAAAAGATGATTTGATATTGGAAGAAGTGATATGTTCAACCCAGAGGCTGATTACAATGTGAAGGGCAATTCGGGTTTTTA
>JAIVHP010000356.1 GCA_020201045.1 Flavobacteriales bacterium | reverse complement strand
AACCCCACACCAGCGTTGCCCATTGCCGCTTGAACCTCACAAGATCGAAATACAGCTAGCCCGCCCAAAATGCTACAAATTCCCAACTACCACACCAGCGTTGCCTATTGCCTTTAAACCCAAAACGCTCGCAGCGCCAGATGCAACCCAAAACCTCACAAATTCAAAAACCCCACACCACCCTGTAACATTTTAGACACCCTGGCCGTCTCACCTGCAACCACCTGTTTTGCCTATGAGCGTAGATGATTACAATTTATGTGTGGATGAGCACGCCGACGGATTATTCCGGTTTATCCTGAAGAATCTTCGCGATTCTGAAAAGGCGCGCGATGTGGTGCAGGAAGCTTTTGCCCGAATGTGGGAGAAAATTGACGAAATTGATCCGAAAAAAGCAAAGAGCTACTTGTTTTCTACCGGCTACCACACCATGATAGATGTGGTGAGACGCGATAAAAAACAGGGCGATTTCGATGAGGTTAATCAGAGTCAACTTTCTCACGATACGCAATACTCCGACCTGAACGAAGTATTGCATACTGCACTAAATACCTTGCCGGAGCAGCAGAAATCCGTTGTTTTGCTGCGCGACTACGAGGGGTATTCGTATAAGGAGATTGGTGAAATTTGCGGACTGAATGAAGCCCAGGTGAAGGTTTATATTTTTAGAGCCAGAAAGGCATTGAAAGACTACCTTGTAAGCATAGATACATTGGTGTAATGATAGAAATAACTCGAGATAATTACGAAGCGTTCTTCCTCGACTATATCGAGGGAAACCTCGACGCAGAAGCGGCTGAAGCCCTCGATGTATTCCTAAGCCAAAACCCCGATTTAAAGCACGAGCTGGAAGATGCCGAGGTGCTTCCCCTACAAAACGATAACGACTCAAAACGCGATTGGAGCGACCTGAAGCAGGCCGGTGATATGGATTTTTACATCCACAACCCCGATTCGCGCGATGCGCTCTTTGTAAAACACATCGACGGTGAAACGAGTGCTGCTGAAAATGCCATAGTCGATGAAATGCTCACCCAGCCCGAGTTGGCGGCGGTGTATGAGGAGTGGAAGACCATGCTGTTGCAGCCCGGAAATGAAGAAACCGATAAAAGTGCCTTATACGGTTTTGCCTCAAACCAGGCGGTTAGCCATGCCAATTTTGACGATTTTCTAATCGCTTTCGCCGAAGGGGAACTCGACGCAAAAAAGGTAGATGAATTAACAGCTTTCGCCGAAGGCATTCCCAATGGATTGCGGGATATGGACTTGGCCCAAAAACTGCGACTGACTCCGCCACAGGGCGTATTTTTCGCCGGTAAGGAGAGCCTGTATCGAAGGGAAAAACGCGTAATTCCACTTTGGTTTTACCGCGCAGCGGCAGTGGCCGCTGTGGTGATGTTAGGCGTTTTTGCCTGGAATACCAGTCAGTACCACGATACGTTGTACGCACCGCGAAATTCGGATTTGGCCGATAGGCAGCCCATAGATACTACCTCGGCATTTGAAGCACAGCGCAACAATGCAGTTCCGTTAGATTCTGCACCCGATCCAGAAAAGCGAAAAGTTGAGAAAAGAGACTCGGAGAAATCAGCTCTACCGCAATCGCCCGAAGCGGGAGTGCAATACGCAGAAGATAGGGAAGATAACAAGACTTCTGAAGGAGTAGAGCGGGAAAATCACAAGGTGACACCGCTGGATATAAAAGCTCCATCGTTTAAGGTTAGATCTATTGAACCACTCCTGGCCGAAACTTCGGTTACTCGAATTCCAGAGAAAAGAGATGTGATCATTGCCACCAAAACAGATGCAGTAACCTACAAAACCATTGGCGAGTTGTCTGAAGAATTTCTCGCCAACCGACTCGAGATCGATGGCCGGGAGCGCGATGAACTCGCCCTGGCTGTCACTAAAAAGGTAACACAAAAAGCCGGAAACATCCTGGATGCCGAATTCGAAAAAATCGAGAAGAAAGGCGATGAAACCACTTCATATAAACTCCGAATAGGCCAGTTTAAGGTGAGCCATACCAAGGGAAACTAAGCCTGTAACTTTTCGGATTACCTATCCGTCACATTAACAAACGAACTAAAATGAAAATCTTAAAACCCATTTTCGCCGCTTCTTTTTTCATTTTCTCATCCCTGCTATTTGCACAGGATCCGGTAAAGCCCGACTCTTCCAAAACAGGTTCTGAGCAGAACCAAAGCGAAATCGCAAAATCTGATTCCAGTTATTCAGATACCACGCGAATTGATTTGAACAACGCTTACATCACAATTATTTCAAAGAGCAAAAAGGATGGGAGGAGCGAAAAGAAAAAGGAAAAAGATGACAAATACGATCTTACCTGGTGGAGTGGAGTAGACGTGGGTGTAAATGGAATTTTGGGGAGAAATCGGGATTTTGCCCTTGGCGACGAAAGCGCATTTTTGGAACCCCGCCTCGCCCAATCGCGGTACATCGCCTTTAATTTTGCCGAAGTAAAAGCGCGTATTGTAAAAGATTATGTGGGTATAACCACCGGACTTACTTTCGAGATTTACAGTTTCAAATACGGCGGTAGCAACGAGTTTGTCTTTGCGGGAGACAGTTTATTTTCAAGTCCTTCGGGCGAGAAGAACATTACCAAGAACAAATTACGCGCAGAATACGTGGGAATTCCCCTTCTCCTGGAAATCAATACATCAGACGATCCCGATCGCGCATTTCACATCAGCGCCGGCGTAATTGGAAAGGTGCGACTTGGGAATATGTACAAGCAGAAATTTGATATAGACGACGATAAAAGCAAAACCGCGATCAAAGGCGACCTCGGTTTAAATCGCTGGGCGCTCGACGCGACGGCTCGCATTGGTTACGGATATTGGACCGTTTTTGCACAGGTGGGAATTCTGCCGATGTTCGACAACGACAACACCGGCGATGTGTACAACTTTGCTACCGGCATTGCATTCACCATTTAATACCCGGGTTTCGCAACAGGGGTATAGGTGCTTCTCAATAGGGGAGCGCCTTTCTTATTTATCGTCGGGGTTTTCTACCACCTTAGGTACTTTGAAGTAAAAGCTGTCGTGCTTGGGGGCATTTTTCAAAGCTTGCTCCTGCGTGAGTTCTTCGGTTACCTCGTCGGGCCGGTATACGTTTACTTCTTCACTTACGTGAATGAGCGGCTCTACACCTTCCGTATCCAATTCTTCTAACTGGTCTACAAAGGCAATCATGCGCTCCATATCTTTTAGGATCGCTTCCTTGTCGGCGTCCTTAAATTCAAGGCGCGAGAGTTTGGCCAGTTTATCGATAAGCTGCTCATCTACTTTCATAAGTGCAAATTTAATACTTGAAGCGGATTTTGAACCATTCTCCAAGTGTTGTCTCATGAAACCTTTTCCAAAGTTTTGGACTTTGGAAAAGTTCTTAACGTGCTAATTGCGGCCTAAAGCGACTGTATCTTATTGTAAAGAAAAAAGCAGAAACATGAATTAAGGATGCAGCCTGTTAAAGCATTGCCGAAAGCCTACTCCGCGCTATGGGCTTAATGAGAAGGACAGCAAGATTTTAGAGCAAGAGCCTGCCTGTCCGGCAGGGCAAGAGAATAGAGTGCAATGTGCTGCGTGTGTCTGAAATCATACTGGATATTCACACAGAATCTGAATGTTTATGTTTTTTATTGAAAATTAGGGTGTCAAGAGCCATTAAGATTTCATTAAAATGAAATCTAGCCATGACAAATGATACAAAGTGGAGTTGAAACATCAACAAAATTCTACTTTGGGTTTCCATCATCCAGGTCAAAACATCGCATCGCTTTCTGCATTTACGGGGTTTAAAATATTTTTATGTTACTGAATTTCAGAAGACATGAACACGGAAGGATAATTGACTTCAGGTTGCTAACTTTGCGCGGCAGCGAAAAAATCCTATGGCACGAATACTTACGGGAATACAAAGTACAGGAATCCCCCACCTGGGAAATATTTTGGGAGCAATCAGGCCGGCAATTCAAATGTCTGAAGAAACCACCAATGAAGCGTTTCTTTTTATCGCCGATTTACATTCGCTTACGGCCATCAAAGACGCCGAAATACGAAGGGAATTTGTGCGCAGTGTCGCTGCTGCATGGCTGGCATTTGGCCTCGATACCGAAAAGCACACCTTTTACCGGCAAAGCGACATCCGCGAAGTGATGGAGTTTACCTGGTATTTGTCTTGCTTTACGCCTTATCCCATGTTGGCAAATGCGCACAGCTTTAAAGATAAGAGCGACCGCCTGGCCGATGTAAACGCCGGCTTGTTTACGTATCCGGTGCTAATGGCTTCTGACATTATGATGTACGACGCAGACTTGGTGCCGGTGGGGAAAGACCAGCTTCAGCACCTGGAAATGACGCGTGATATTGGGAATAAAATTAACCACACCCTTGGCGAGACGTTGGTTATTCCAGAGCCTAAGGTGCGTGAA
>JAIVHP010000115.1 GCA_020201045.1 Flavobacteriales bacterium | reverse complement strand
AGAATTCAAAGTGGCGTAGATAAATCTCTTTTTTACCACATTGTGTTTATAACCGCATTTCTTCATCCAGCTGCCAATGGCTTCTATGGCGTTTTGGCCGGGCTTATCATACCGGGCGGCAATAGCCATATTTTTCGGTCGAATTTTCGTCATGCCATTCAGCGCATCTATCTCTACCCCATTCAATTGAATTACCATAAAATCACAATACTGCAATCCGGCTTCATCGAAGATCTTGTCAAGAGAATCCACAGGAACAGAGTATTTCTCACTGCCATGGTCGCTAATTACCAGACTGCTCGACTGATTGTCTTTCTCTTTTTTATTAAAGACCATCGCATCAGCTTTGTGCCACACCCCTTTTTCAATTACTGTGCAGTTTTTAATAGAGTTAGCCTTTATGTTTTTTTTCAATATTCTCACATTCTCTGGCATTGGCTCAATGGCTACGACTTTTCCTTTTTCGCCTACCCATTGGCATAGCCTGAGAATAAAATATCCCCTAAACGCACCCATCTCAACGGCAATATCTCCAGAATCAGGTTGGTATTGATCATTTTTAAATGGACCGCCATACATTAATCCACCTTCAAAAAACCGAGTTACAATGTCAATGGCAACACGCATGGCTTCGAAGGGAATCCTTCTTCGTACAGAAACCGGAAGGGTATAGTAGTATTTCTTATCCTTTGGATAAGCTCGTTCTCCATAAAAAACAGGTCCATCAACAAGCCTTATAAATGCATCTCCATCCTTATCAACACCCGTCTCGGCAACATTCAATTGAGCAATTTTCTGGGTTTGCTCAATGCGCTGTTTTATGTAATTAATGGTTTTTCTCATGAAATTCAGAATACATGTATTCGCCAATTGCGCGTATCATCCAGGAATCTCCCCATCTGATAAATGAATTTTTATCAATTCTGTTTGGGTACATTCTGTAATAAAATTGCCCCTTACCGTTATAAAAGTTGATCAGGGTATAATTTAGAATTCCATCTAAAATCTGCTTATGCTCCTGATTATTTTCAGCGTTTCTCCTGTATAAAATCACGGTAAGTAAACTCTGGGCGCAGGCCTGAATATCTATGGGGTAAATCTTATCTGGTCTGTATTTGGGCTCAAATTTATCGGTAAAAAAGTTCCGAATATAATACTCAAAACCGGCTTTTAACTCCAACTCAAAAGGAAAATCTCCGCCCGTCCAATAAGCCTTACTATCCAAATACGATTCCAGGACAAAACCCGTATGGTAATTATCGATTAACCCTGTTACTTTATCGGGTTTAGCCCTGTAAAACCAAGAGCCATCTGGGTTTTGATGTTTGGCCGTAAACTGCAAAGCCCTCTGTCCATAATCGAGGTATTTCTGATTTGACGTGTGGTAATGAGTGCGAATCAAAAAAGCTGCTGCAAGGGTGCTTGCATTGTGCACGTGGTAATTATCTTCGGTAGTGTAACTAAAACAAAAATCACCGTCCGCATCAGGTGTGTAGTTAAAGTTTTCTATGAACATATGACATATTCGTTCAGCCCACTTTAGATATTTTTCGTCCTTAAACGCCTCATAAATATCGAGAAAAGCCATTCCAACTTGCGAGCTAACCGTTGCACGAGGCGTACCAGCTCTCATAATTTGCCTGGATGGCCAATCGAAAGGCTGTCCCCACCCAAAGTTCTCAAATGATTTTTGACGCATCTCAAGAAGTTCATCACCGAGACCTCTAATCTCGTGCTCAAGTATATTTGTAGGGTTTACCGGGTACAGCTTTATCAAACCTCGAATGATCAGGGCATGTGCTTGTGGGTACTGAAATGAGCTATCTAAGCTAAAAACCGATCGCAACGTATCCCCGTAGTGCTTGTTTAGTTTATCCAAAAAAAAGTAAACCACTTTAGCCGGAAAGCTACGTGTAGAGCGGGGAAGGAAATATGCATACACACTAGATGAAAGAACGTCACTCACATCTTTATCCCTGAAATTTCTTTCTTTTTGAAACGCAAATAACTGCTCAACTAAGGCTTGTAAATTATCCAGATTCGTCACTTCCGGATAAGGGTTGCTTTTTAAAGTATCTTTTTCCAAGCCTTATTGCTTTTTATCTTTGGTAAGAGACTTGCAAATGTATATCCTTTGGTTGAATGGAGTATTCGCTAAATTCATTTTCAACTATTCCGACCTATATCACCCGAAGTATAGAGATGAATATATTTGACTTGACGCCTTGAGTGTAGAAAGCTCTCCGGCAATTTAAGTAATTGGAGCCAAAAACCACGAAAGAATTAATTTAAAGAATAATATGATCTGGTGGCGGTAAAAAAGTGACAAATCAAAAGACTATTTCCAGTAGCGGCTTTTGTCCTTTTACGGCTAATCAGTTGTGTCTTGTCGAATTGGCTTACGGCAAACCGCAGTTAGGGTAGCTGGTGCCCAAAACAAGTCTAATATTTTGGCTGGTCTTAATCCACTTTAATCGGAAAAGGTTTAATTGTAATTTGCGGCCTTAAAATGAGCAATTCATAAATGGTTCACATCCGACGGCAATCTGTCTTAGGTTCAGTCTTTGCTATATTGGGGGTTGGTATAGGCTTCCTAAATTCAGGATTTCTGCAGCCCAAATTATTAACGACCGATGAAATCGGTATACTGCGGTATTTCATCTCTTTATCTGGAATAGTAGCATCGCTCGCCTCGCTGGGTATGCCACCCGTTTTAATAAAGTACATCCCACTGGCAAAATCGGCTGGTTACGAAGGAAAACTTCACCGGCTTTTTGTACTATTCCTTGGCATCGGACTGCTTCTCGGCCTGGGTTTTCTGATAATCTATTTAAATTATTTTCAGGATAAACTGGGCCCAGAGTGGTATGGATATGTCTATCAGTTTTACGTGATTACTTTTCTGTTATCTACAAGCATATCATGGTTAGATGTTCACGGACTAACGAGTAAATCCATATTTGCACGCGACGTGGTTATAAAACTCGGATTCGTGACCGCTTTGGCCGCGCTCTATTTTTTTGGATTTTCATTTGAATCCTTTCTTTACCTCATTGAAGCAGTTTATGTGCTGGGTGTATTTTTCTTATTGTATTCCGTTTTCACTAAAAAGATAGGACTCAAATTAAAAAAGGTAAAAACCAGGATCAAGCTTCCGTTTAAATCCATCTTATCACTAGCCGGCTTTTCGGTAATTTACAATTCCATAAATTTTCTCAAACGAGAAATTGACATTTTAATGGTAGCTCACTTAATGAGCTTTAGCGCCACGGGAATTTATGCCATTATGATGTTTTTTGCTGTGTTGGTAGAAGTGCCTGGCCGCGGGCTAAATGCCATAGCACCTATAAGGTTTGGGCAACTCTGGGCACAGAAAGATATGAATGCTCTAAACTCGCTCTACCATAAAACCAGTCAAAACCAACTGATTATCGCGGGATTTGTATATGTGTCTCTTCTGAGCGTTATGCCAGTGGCATTCGAAATAATGCCAAATGGAACTACTTTTTCTGCCGGTTACCTCGTAGTAGTCTGGTTAGGCCTGGCTCACTTTACCCAGCTCGGTTTTGGCGATAGTGGACGAATATTATACTACAGCGATAAGTACCGTTACAATTTTTATTTCACCACTCTAATGCTCATCATGGTGGTTGGTTTAAACTGGTATTTTATTCCCAAATATGGATTGAGCGGTGCAGGTTTTGCGACATTTTTATCGCAACTTTTTCTAAACATCATCCGCTGGCATTTCTTAAAGAGACATTTTGCTTTACAGCCATTTAATAACAAAAGCCTTCGCGGCTTTTCACTCTTTTTACTAACCCTGGGCTACGCCTGGATTATTCATATCTATGCTGATATTGAAAATGTTTTTCTAAAGTCAGCTTTAGCTGTCATTCCAATTTGCATTATCTACTTCACGCTGATTCGTTATACAGATATCGCACTTGATTTAAAAGAGCGCGTAGAAACGTACCTATCAAAGGTGAGAGAAAGATTACCTTAAACCCGAGGCAGACTTTCCTGTATTCGTGTTATCTGAAAATTCGAAAATAAAGCGAAACCAACTTTTCTTCGGTTCACCTTGAGTAGGCTATGGAATACCTTAGTTTTCTGTTCAAACAATAACGATTGCCTGTGGTAAGAGCCCGGTTAGAAAAATATTTGCATCAATCTATTTAGCAATTAAGATTTCCTGCAATTCATCTGAATCGGCTGATGCAAGTTTGTGGTAGTATCGATTGGTTCCAATTCAGTTCCCACAAAACCCAGTACGTTCACAAACCCAAACCGCCGACTCTTGCTCTTGCCTGCCTGGCCGGCGAGGCAGGCTCAAAACTCTTGCTGACTTTTCACTTCCACCTCCTAAAAATACTCCGTAGCTTTGAACTATGTCTGACAGCGTAAAACCCGTTTTTGAAAAACGAATTTTCTGGGACGTCGATTTCGAAAAACTCGACTACGACAAGTACTTTCGCTATGTGATTGAGCGCGTATTTGAGCGCGGCGACGTACAGGACATCCGCAACTGCCGAAGGTATTATGGCGATGAAAAGGTCAGGGATGTATTGTTGAATGCGAAATTTCTACCGGAAATCACCATGTACCTCGCCAGCGCTGTTATTGACAGACCCGTAACTGAATTCCGATGCTACAAACTCAGACAGTCGAACCCGGCACTTTTTCCGTATTAAAAGAACTGATGGGTATTCCCGCTCTGGAAAGCTTCTTGCTGGTTGGCGGGACTGCAATGTCATTGATCTATGGACATAGAATCTCCATTGATCTTGATTTATTTACCACTGAACATTTGAATATTGAAGCCCTCTCTGAAAATTTACATTCCACTTTTGGAGATAGGTTTGCAGTCCGCAGTGCCAGCGCAGGTTTTGGTATGTTTTGCTTTGTGGATCAGGCAAAGATTGACATCATTCGAAATGACCATCCCCTCATCCGGCCCCCGCGCGAATTAGAAGGCATCCGCTTTATTTCTACCGAAGACATTATTGCCATGAAAGTACAAGCCGTTCTCGGACGCGCCAGAAAAAAGGATTTTTGGGATATTGCTACCCTGCTGGAGCACTATACCGTAGCAGATTTTGCGCGGTTGCACAAAGAAAAGTACAGCACTCAAAATCTCCTCGTCACGGTTCCTCAGGCTATCAGCTACTTTGCGGATGCAGAAGATGACGCCGACCCAAAAAGCCTTAACGGACAAAGTTGGGAGTCGGTAAAGGATTTTATACGCGAGCAGGTAAGGGGGTTTTTAGGGTAGGTATTGAGACTTTGTCTCTAAAGTGCTCACCCCCGTGAAAAATCTTGCCGCTCCGCGCAGCTACTAAGATTCACATTCGGACAGTAGTAACCCTGCTTTATTCTTCTGTACCATTTTTAATATATGCCTTTGGTAAGGCCCGGGCAGAAAAAATTGCTGGATCTTATTTAGAAATAAAGAATTCCCGTAATTCACCTGCATCGGCTGCTGCAAGTTTGTGGTAATATCGATTGGGCGGCCCCGTTTTATCCTTAAAACCTAACAATTGAACTTACCCGCCGGCTACCGCTCTGGCC
>JAIVHP010000355.1:2265-8957 GCA_020201045.1 Flavobacteriales bacterium | reverse complement strand
TGTAGGTGATATCTGTTGCCCAGACATGGTTGGGACGGTTTGCAGATAGTTCGCGCAGTAAATAAGGATAAACCTTGTGTGCCTTGCATCGCTTTGAAGTGTGCGGGCCCGGCTGGATTGACCTGAGCCCCATGACGCGATAATACAAACGCTCTATCCTGTTTTTACTCACTGCGTATTTTTTTGCTCGAATAAGCCATTTGTACATCTGTTCAGCCCCCTTGTATGGATGCTCAAGATAGTGTTCGTCCATCAGACGCATGAGCTCCAGGTTTAAGTCCGATTCTCCGTTTGAACGATAATATACCGACGACCTTTTCAAGTTAAGCAGCTCGCACTGCTTGGATATACTCAGTTTTTTATTAGCCTTGTCAATCAAGCTTTTACGTTCTTTTATAGATTTCATGACAAGGCTTTTTTTAAAAAATTCAACTCAACTTTTTGTTGGCCTATAATCTTTAGCAGCTCTTCTTCACGCTCTTCAGCCTCAGTCTTCTTGCTCTTCGATGGGCTGTCAAAGACCGATGACGATTTTTCTAAAAACTCGCGTTTCCATTGGCTGATCTGGTTGGGATGAATTTCATATTTCTGGGCTAATTCCGCCAGAGTATTTTGTTCTTTTAGAGTCGACAAAACCACCTTGGTTTTAAATGCCGGAGTAAACTTTCTTCTTGTTGCCATTGCAGTAAATTTAAGAGTTGTTTTCTAACTTAACTTACTGTCCAGTTTTTTGGGGGTAGTACAGTAATGGTTTGAAGCAGGGTTTTGGATTTGAATTTCTTATTATTCGGTCCGCCAAACTGGTCGGGAAATCCGTCTGTAAAGGTGTATATCCGATCATTCGGAGCAAGCGTTGCAACCTGATTGTTGTAACCTGCATCGTCATCTATGAGCTCAGCGCCGATGGAACGCCGATCGCCTTTTAGCTCAATGATCTCTTCTCCCCTGAGTATGTAAACGTTGTTTTTTGCCCCCGCACAACTCAAGGTGCGCGTAGCGGGATTGTACGCTCCAAACACCATATCCATTCCATCTCTCATATTGTACTCTCCGCTTTCGTCGTGCTGAAGGGTGTCAATAATTTTGTTGTTTATAAAGTTGAGCACATCGGCGGGCGATTTCACTTTTGGATTGTTCACGCACTCTTCCAGGCCGTTATAGCCCAAAATACTCATCAGTGCGCCCGGAACCCCATGGCCTGTGCAGTCTACCGCTGCAAAAAGATGACAGACTCCTTCGTTCGACCAGGGATTCTCTTCTGTTGTTTTTCCAAACCAGTAAAAATCGCCGCTCACCATATCTTTGGGTTTGAAAAACACAAAGTTTTTGGGAAAGAGCTTGTTGATTTCACCTTCGGTGGGAAGGATGGAACTTTGAATTCGTTTTGCGTACTTGATGCTGTCGAGAATTTCGGTGTTCTGTTTTTCAACCACCTGCTTTTGCTCGTTAATTTCGCGGGTACGTTCGCTCACTTTACGCTCCAGAATCTCGTTTGCGCGCACCTTCATGTCGTTTATGGTAATGAGTCGCTGAAAGGCTTCATCCTTAAAGCTTTTAAATTTATCTACAATCGCAAATGAGAGTAGAATAACTTCGATGGCCGAACCGATTTGCAATCCGTAGGCCGCGTAAAATTCGCTTTGAAATACCCCGAAGTTGTTTAGAATGAAAAAGAAAACACTTGCTACGAGAACGATAAACGCATAGAGAAAAAACCTGGCGGGTTTAAAGTTCTTTCGAAGCACCATTACCACCACCGGAATTATAGCCAGGTTTAACAACAAGGTGAGTGTATTGATGGTCAACACGGAAAATTGGAAAAAGAATGGCGTGTAAATCAGCGCCAGAAGGCTATTGATAAGTACAATGTGGCCGACGTATTTAAAAGCCTTATTCAGTTTTGGAAAGAACTCCTTGAGATTTAAGAAGAGCTGCAAAAACCGGATGAGTGCAAAAATGGCTACCGATGCAAAAAATGGGTTTGCCACGTTGGCCAGATAGGGAGAGTTTGGCCAGAAATACCGAAAGGCAAATCCGTTTAAACTCAGTTGAAGCATCAGCAAAAAGAAAACGTAGAGCACGTAATACAGTGACGATTTCTGCTTGATGACGAAGTATATAAACGAGTTAAAAAGCAGGACAAAAAGAATGATTCCGAAATAAATGCCGCGCATAAGGCGGTCTTTTTCATCGCGCTCCGAAATTTCTGAAGGAGCAAGAAGGTCTATGGGCACTTGAAGCTGCTCGCCGTTTGACGCTACTTCAAGCACAAAATCTCTGCTGCTGTTCGCATCGAGCTGAACGGGGAATTGGAAGTTCAGGTGGTTTACGGGGCGGGCGCTAAACCGGTAATCGTCGCCGGCATTGTAGAGTTTGTGGATGCCCGATCCCCTAATTTCGTATAGGTTGCACTTGTTGAGTATGGGGCTTTTCACTTCCAGCATTCTCATCTCGGGACTGTCTTTAAGGTTGAGCACCTTGAGCCGCAAATAGTGGCTGTGATCGCTAAACCCAAAAGTTGGGATGAGCCCCACCGGCTCGAATTTAAAATCGCCGAGTCGGGCAATTTCATAAATGTCGTCGTAATCGGCACTCGAAACAGCGCCAATAATTTCCAGAGAAGTATTTACGGTACGGGTAAAAACGGGCTTCTCGTCAGATTCGCTGGCGTTTGAAATAAAAAAGGCCACTGAACAGGCTACGAGCAGTGCAGGGATGACGAGTTTTTTAAGGGGCATATGCGCCTTAATACGGCGAAAGAGAAACCAAGGTTATCTCAAACTCAAAAAAGCTTTCGCAATGAGTAAATCTTCCTGCGTGGTGATTTTAATATTGGTTCGGTTTCCCGATACGCGGTGTATTTCACTGCCCGAAGCTTCTAACACGGAAGCGTCGTCGGTAAAAGATTCGCGATATGCGGTATTGTAGGCTTGCTTTATCAGTTCGGCTTTAAAACACTGCGGTGTTTGCACCGCTTCCAGCTCGTGTCTGGGTATGGTGAAGTTTCCCCGGCTGGTGGTTCTTCTAATGGTATCTAAAACGGGAATGGATGGAATGGCAGAGCCTTTTTCGAGGGCTCCTTCAAAGCACCGGGCAATGGTATCTTGCGAGACCAATGGGCGCACTGCATCGTGAATGGCGATTACATCTGCGCTGTCGCTTACGGCTTTCAATCCGTTTTTTACCGAGTGAAAACGCTCTTCTCCACCTTCTACTACGGTGTGGTTTAATTGATAATTGTGCGTTTCGAGAATTTCTCTCCAGGCATTTTCCAATCCTTTGAAAAGAACTAAAACAAATTCCATGTCGGGATCAAATGCCTTGAATGCATCAAAGCTGTGTAAGATAACCGGTTTCCCTTCGAGTGGAATAAATTGCTTGGGGAGCGCAGATTGCATGCGGGTGCCCGTTCCACCCGCGACCATTATTAAAGCCCTTTTTGGCATTTAGATAATGAGCATCGCATCGCCATAAGCTAAAAAGCGATACTTTTCTTTTATGGCTTCTTTGTACGCTTTTATCACGTTGTCGTAGCCACCAAATGCAGCTACCTGCATCATAAGCGTGCTCTCTGGTGCGTGCAAATTCGAAATCATCGCATCGGCAATTTCAAATTCGTAAGGAGGGAAAATAAATTTATTGGTCCAGCCGTCAAAGGGCTTCAGGTGACCATCTGTAGACACCGATGTTTCTACAGCGCGCATCGCGGTGGTACCCACAACGCAAATTTTTCCCTTGGCGTCTTTGGTGTCATTCACCGTGTTGGCAGCTTTCTCTTCGATAAACATCTGCTCGCTGTCCATCTTGTGTTTGGTGAGGTCTTCTACTTCTACAGGCCTAAATGTTCCCAACCCAATGTGGAGGGTTATTTCGGCGAATTTTATTCCCTTCAACTCCAGTCGCTGCATAAGCTGACGGCTAAAGTGCAAGCCGGCAGTTGGAACGGCAACGGCTCCTTCATTTTTTGCAAAAATGGTTTGGAAGCGCTCGTCGTCTAAAGGCTCCACGGCGCGGTCGATGTATTTCGGTATGGGCGTTTGGCCCAATCGGGAAATGGTTTTCTTAAAGTCTTCGTACGGTCCGTCGAAAAGAAAGCGAAGGGTTCTTCCGCGCGATGTAGTATTGTCTATTACTTCGGCCACTAAATCGTCGTTCTCACCGAAGTAAAGTTTGTTTCCAATTCTGATTTTCCTGGCCGGGTCTACCAAAACATCCCAAAGCAAACTCTCTCTGTTGAGTTCGCGAAGCAAAAACACTTCAATTTTCGCCCCGGTTTTTTCCTTGTTGCCGTATCTCTGTGCAAAACCAATAAGCGGCTTTCGTCGCGGTTTTCTGTTGGGTATTGAGCTATTAAATTTTCAGGTAATTTGAACTTGAACTTAGACAGTTTCATTCAGCGAATTTTTGGGACAAAAAAGCGGATGCAAATGTAAAGAATAAGTTTGAAATTTTTACCCGCCTATTTTTGGTTGGCATTTTCGGGTAAAATCAAGTCTTCAAATTCGCCAACCGAAAGGGCATCATCGATGCTGTAGTCTCCAATTTTCGTTCTCCTAAGTGCTGATAGATAGGCGCCTGTTCCAAGTTCTTCGCCTAAGTCGCGGGCGATAGAACGGATGTATGTTCCCTTGGTGCAGGTAATATTAAAGCCTATTTCGGGTAAATTTTCAGCGCTGAAATCAAAATGAGTCACTTCTACTTTGTTCGATTTTAGCTCTATTTCGCGGCCTTCCCTTGCGGCGATATACGCGCGCTTTCCGTCTACCCATTTGGCCGAAAAGGCCGGAGGGATCTGATCCAGTTCACCGGTAAGGCTATTCACGGCTTTTTCTATGTGTTCAGGGGTAATGTGGCCGAAGTCTTTTTGGTTTTCCACGGCGGTCTCCAAATCAAAAGACGGGGTGGTGGCGCCAATGGTGAAAACTCCTTCGTAGGTTTTGCTCTGTAAGGTTAAATCTGCGATGCGCTTGGTGTACTTTCCCGTACAAATAATAAGCAGCCCTGTGGCCAGCGGATCTAATGTGCCCGCGTGGCCAACCTTTATTTTCTTGAGGTTGAATTTCTTTCGAATCAGGTAGCGCAGCTTTTTAACGGCATCAAAAGATGTCCACTTCAGTGGCTTATCAATGAGCAAAAGTTGCCCGTCCAAAAAATCAGATGCGGTGAGTTTGGAAATGTCGTTCAAAGGAGTGGGAAATCTGGCATGCCCGTATTTAAGCGAGCTTGATTACTGTTGTGATTGGGCTAAAGGGTATCAGAACTCGCAGGGCTTTCCTTTTTCTTCAGAATAGCGTAGAAAATGATGCCGTATCCGATAAGCGCGACAATAGGAGCAAGTGTAATTCTTCGAAAGCTGAAAACATCTTCGTTAAATTTCATTGGGTCTTCGCTGCCGCCGCCAATCATAAGGATAAAACCCAATATCACCACTCCGATTCCAATCAGTAACCACTTGTAATTGTCTTTACCAAGCGCAAAAGTCTCTCCCTTACTGGGCTTGTTTTCTTTATCGGCCATAAGTTCTAATATATTTTCCGCGTATCTATTCTCAGATAACGCCTTACTGCAAATAACGTTGAAATTCCCGAAATGATTATGCCCAGAAGGGCTACCAGCCCAAAGAGTTTAACAAACATTAAAAGGTCTCCGGCGCCAAATATTTCTGGAATTTCTTTTCGAACACCATAAAGTAAGGCCAAAATAAGCGAAATAGCAATAAAGCTCGCGTAAAGGCCCTGGAGAATTCCATTTACGATAAACGGTTTCTGAATAAATGCGCTCGTGGCGCCTACCAGTTGCATACTCCTAATGATAAATCGCTTTGAATAAATGGTAAGCCTAATGGTGTTGTTGATAAGCGCAATCGCGATAAGCAAAAGCAAAATGCTGAACCCGAGAAGAACCAGTCCTATTTTATTTACATTTTGATTAATGTTTTTTATCAGGTTGGGCGGATACACCACCTCGTCAACTGCTGTTTGGCTTTCCAGTTGGCCGGCAATATTCTCGATGCTATCGGGGTGGGCGTAATCTGCATGAAGCTTCAGGTCTATGGAAGCCTGAAGGGGATTGTAATCCAAAAATGCGATAAAATCTTCGCCCAGCTCGTCGGAGAGCTCTTCTGCCGCTTGCTTCTTACTTACAAAAATGGTGTTGCGCGTGAATGCTTCTGCGTCAATTTCCTTTTGAAGCTTGGCAATTTCGGCTTCTTTGGCGTCTTCATCTACAAAAACCTGAACCACGAAGTTTTCCTTTACGTAGTTCGAAAGTTTTTGCGCATTGAGAATCAGCACACTTAAAATGCCCAGCATAAAAAGAACGAGCGCGATACCGATAACGGTTGAAATAGCACTCGAGCGGGCTCTCTTTTTGGCGTATTTATCTGGCGATGTAGACATAAACTAAAACCGCTAAAGTAGAAATATTTGGGATGCCTGAAACGTTTTACGCCTGTGGCGATTCATATTTTACGAATTTTTCTCCACGATGAAATGAATAACTTTGCGACCGAAAATTTCACGACCAATGAATTACGATCACCGAGCTATTGAATCGAAATGGCAGAAAAAATGGGAAGCATCTGAAACGTATCGCGTTACCGAAGATGAGTCGAAGAAAAAATATTACGTTCTCGATATGTTTCCCTATCCCTCCGGGGCAGGGCTCCACGTGGGGCACCCACTGGGGTACAT
>JAIVHP010000355.1:0-2208 GCA_020201045.1 Flavobacteriales bacterium | reverse complement strand
TACTACAAATGGACGCAGTGGGTTTTTACCGAATTGTACAATAGCTGGTACGACAACGAAGCCAATAAGGCCCGTCCTATTTCTGAGCTGGTTGAGCAATTCCAAAAAAACGGCACCTATGGCGTAGAAGCTGCCGTAGAAAACGAGTGGCACAAAAAACTCGACCTTAAAGACTTTCCCTTCGGCGATTACTTTGTTGGAGAATTTACCGCAACAGATTGGGAGGTGCTGAACGAAAAACAGCGCGAAGCGATATTGGAACACTACCGATTGGCCTACCTTGCCGATACCTGGGTAAACTGGTGCGAAGCGCTGGGAACGGTTCTGGCAAACGATGAAATTAAAGACGGGCGGAGCGAGCGCGGAGGCCACCCCGTAGAACAACGGCTTATGAAGCAGTGGAGCCTTCGCATTACCGTTTACGCAGATCGCCTTATTGAAGGCCTGGATAAACTGGACTGGCACGATTCGATAAAGGAAATTCAGCGCAATTGGATCGGAAAATCCCGCGGCGCGGCTATCCGTTTCAAGGTAGATGGGCACCCCGAGCAAATAGATGTTTTTACCACCCGCCCCGACACCATTTTTGGCACTTCGTTTATGGTGCTGGCACCCGAACATCCACTGGTAAAGACCATTGTATCGGATGAGCAAAAACCCGAAATTGACGCCTACGTAAAAAAGGCGATGGCCAAATCGGAGCGCGATCGCCAAAGCGATGTAAAAACAGTAACCGGCGCTTTTACCGGTGCCTATGCCGTTCACCCTTTCTCGGGCGATAAACTGCCCGTGTGGATCAGCGACTACGTGCTGGCCGGTTATGGCACCGGTGCCGTAATGGCTGTTCCCTGCGGAGACGATCGCGACTGGGCCTTTGCAAAACATTTCAATTTGCCAATTCCCAATATTTTTAAGGATATCGATATTTCGGAAGGAGCCTATTCGGAAAAATCGGGCACCATTGCCAATTCCGGATTTTTAAACGACTTATCTGTGGAGAAAGCCACCGAGGCAGTGATCTTCGAACTGGAGCAAAAACGAGTTGGGTACGGCAAAACAAATTACCGCCTGCGCGATGCTATTTTCTCGCGACAGCGCTACTGGGGAGAACCTTTCCCCGTGTATTACGAAGGCGGGCAAACATCTATTTTGTCGAAAGACGAGCTTCCGCTAACCTTACCCAAAGTAGACAAATACCTCCCTACCGAAGACGGCGAGCCACCGCTGGCCCGGGCAAAAAAGGAAGATTGGCCCATATTCAAAGGCGATGCCATGGAGCACAATACCATGCCCGGCTGGGCGGGATCTTCGTGGTATTTTTTGAGGTATATGGATCCCAAAAATGCATCTGAAATGGTGGCCGGCGATAAAGTGAATTACTGGGGAGCCGTAGACCTTTACATGGGAGGGGCCGAACACGCAACAGGGCACTTGCTTTACGCGCGATTTTGGACCAAGTTTCTCTTTGACCGGGGCGTGATTCCCTTCGATGAACCCTTTACCAAAATGGTAAATCAAGGTATGATTTTGGGTCGCTCAAGCCTTGTTTATCGCCTTGAACTCGCTTCGTATTTTATCCCGGAGTCGGAAGAATCACGAATGCCTTCGCCTCAAATGTTCCCTTCCATTTTTGTTACCAAAGAAATTTACGACGACTGGGCAAAGGACGAAGAAGTAAACCGATACAAGCGCGAAGTGGAATCTAAGCTCGAGTTGCTCCTTCACGAAGCGCTGGGGCAAAATCACGGCATGGATGTTTCTAACGCCAAATGGGAGTACAGCTTTACCAGGCTCCATGTAGATGTGGGAATGGTTGAAAACGACGAATTGGATGTTAGCCAATTCAAAAAGTGGCGAAACGAATACAGCGATTCCGTTTTTATTCTTAACGCAGAAGAAAAGTATATCTGCGGTTCAGAAGTGGAAAAGATGTCGAAGAGGTGGTTTAACGTGGTAACTCCCGATGAGCTTTGTGAGCGTTACGGCGCGGATACCCTCCGCCTTTACGAAATGTTTCTCGGCCCGGTAGAGCAGTCAAAACCCTGGGATACACAAGGCATTAGCGGAGTTCACAATTTCCTTAGGAAGTTCTGGCGCTTGTTTTTCAACGATTCCGAAAAGCTGGATATATCGACCGCTGAACCCGATAAAAAGGAAATGAAGGTATTGCATCAGGCTATCAAAAAAGTATCCGACGATTTGGATAGA
>JAIVHP010000114.1 GCA_020201045.1 Flavobacteriales bacterium | reverse complement strand
GCAAACCAACCTTCCATTTTCAACTCTCCCGTCAGGAAATACGCTTTGGCGTGATATCCTTCTTCGGTTTGAGCGACAATTTCGCAGAGGTAAACCGCTTCTTTTTTCTTATCGATTACCTCCATGTGTTTGTTGAGGTAAATTTCCTTTCCGTCCATTTTCGGACCCGATGCCATAGCGCACACCGTAGATGCAAAAATGGCGGCTGTGAGTAGTATTGATCGCATAGCTTTATCTGTTTCGATATTACCTATGGCTTACGCTATTTGTATGGAAAAGTTACACCTTAGCCCGCGAGCCACCCTTCGCGGTCGAGGGAGCGGTACTGAATGGCTTCGGCGAGGTGGGTGGTAGAGATATTCTCGCTTTGATCGAGGTCGGCAATGGTGCGGGCTACCTTAAGAATTCGGGCATAAGAACGCGCAGAAAAACCCAGTCGGTCTACGGCATTTTTCAATAGCGCTTCACCGGCAGAATCGATTTCGCAATAGACTTTCATCAATTTGGGTGTAAGCTGCGCATTGCTGTGAATTCCCGCCTCGTTTCGATATCTTTCGGTTTGAATCTCGCGTGAGCGCACCACGCGGTTTCTGATATTCTCGGAGTTTTCGCCCGATTCCCGGCTTCTCAGCTCTTCAAAAGGAACCGGATTTACTTCGATGTGCAAATCAATTCGGTCCATAAGCGGTCCCGATATTTTGGCGAGGTAGCGGCGCACGGCAAACTCGCTGTCGGATGACTCGCCCGGTTTGAAAAAATCGCCACTTGGCGAAGGGTTCATCGATGCCACGAGCATAAAGGAAGACGGGTAATCTACCGATATCTTGGCCCGCGAAATGGTCACAATCCGATCTTCCAATGGCTGGCGGAGCACTTCGAGTACGGAGCGCTTAAACTCGGGCAGTTCGTCGAGGAATAAAATTCCGTTGTGCGCAAGGGAGATCTCTCCCGGCTTGGGGTTGCTTCCCCCTCCCACAAGCGCCACATCCGAAACGGTGTGGTGGGGATTTCGGAATGGGCGCTGCGTAACCAGTGAAACATTGGATTGGAGCAGCCCGCTCACCGAATGAATCTTTGTGGTCTCCAGCGCTTCTTCGAGCGTTAGTGGTGGAAGTATGGTCGGAATGCGCTTGGCGAGCATGGTTTTACCGACGCCGGGCGGACCGATAAGAATGATGTTGTGCCCGCCAGCAGCGGCTATTTCCAGCGCCCGCTTTACGTTTTCCTGGCCCTTTACATCTGCAAAATCAATGGGGTGCTGATCTACCTGCGTTTCAAACGCCTCGCGCATATCTACTTCAATAGGTTCGGCTGACTCGGGGTGGATTAAGATTTCTACAGCCTCGTTGAGATTTTCAACGCCGTACACATTGAGCCCTTCAACAATCCCCGCTTCGCGTGCATTGGCGGCCGGGAGAATAAACCCTTTGAGCCCCTGCTCTCGCGCGGTAATCGCCATCGGAAGGGCACCTTTTATCGGCTGAACACCGCCATCGAGACTCAGCTCGCCCATAATCAGGTAGTCTTCTATATCTGTTTCGGGAATTTGGGAACTCGCCGATAGAATTCCCAGCGCCAGCGGCAAATCGTAGGCGGAGCCTTCCTTCCGGATATCGGCCGGAGCCATGTTTATGGTGATTTTCTTTCCGGGAAGTTTGTAGCCGTTGTTTTTCAGCGAAGCTTCTATCCGCTGCTGACTCTCCTTAACGGCGCTATCGGGAAGACCCACGAGGTAAAAATTAATCCCCGTGTCTACATTTACTTCTACGGTAATCGGGAGGGCATCGACCCCATATACGGCACTGCCAAAGGTTTTTACGAGCATAGGTTGTGGTTAACCCGATTAAGATAAGCATTCTGACTCAACTCTGTATAATTCGATGTAAACTTTGCCGGTTTAAAACTTGCTGAGCAGGATTTTTTATGCCGCTGCCCGCTTCGCGGGATTTGTAACTAAGTGAACGAAGTGAACGTTCTCACGACTGGACTGTGCACTAGCCTGCACGAAAGGAGTAATCCTGCCCTAAGCTGCGCAGGATTTGTAATCCTGCGCTCACAATCTCAAGGGATTAAAATCCCGTATTAATCCTGCGAGCGAAAACACCTCGTGGTTTCGGCTTTTAACCGGATTGAAAATCCTAAAGTTTAATATCGCAGGATTGCAAATCCTGCGAAGCACCAGCGTAAAGTTTGCCGCTGCAAACCAAACTTTTCCTTTTTGAAACGGTTTTAATCATAGGCTTTAAGCGAAAGTTGTAACAAGAACGAACAATGCAACTGCCGCTGCGCAGGATTTGTAATCCTGCGCTCACAATCTCAAGGGATTTTAAATCCCGCATTAATCCTGCGAGCGAAAACACCTCGTGGTTTCGGCTTTTAACCGGATTGAAAATCCTACAGACTAATATCGCAGGATTGCAAATCCTGCGAAGCACCAGCGTAAAGTTTGCCGCTGCAAACCAAACTTTTTCTTTTTGGAACGGTTTCATTATAAGCTTTCAGCGAAAGCTGTGGAAAGAACGAACAATGCAACCCAGGTCACATTATAGTCTCTGCGGCATTCGTTACTTTGCAGTAATATTTTTAAGATGATGGAAACAGTGTGGAATGAAATCGTATCGGCTATTAATGGAGCCGCCAACTGGATCTGGCAGATGATTGCCTTTGAGGTTCCGTGGTACCAAAATTATTTCTACGGACTAATCGCTATCTCACTGGTAGTTTGGGGTCTGGAGCTGGCCTTCCCGTGGCGTAAAAATCAAAAAGCCTTCCGCAAAGATTTCTGGCTCGACGGGTTTTACATGTTCTTCAACTTTTTCATTTTCGCCATCGCCGTAGCGGGGATTTACAAACTTCTGGAGTTGGGCTTTGGAGCGCTCGGCATCGGTATGGACAGTCTGGCGGTACTCAGTTTGGAAGAGCTTCCACTGTGGGCGGAACTGCTGGTGTTTTTCGTGGTACTCGACTTTGTGCAGTGGCTCACCCACGTGGCCCTGCACAGGTTCGACGTTTTATGGCGCTTCCACCAGGTACACCACTCGGTAGAAGAGATGGGTTTTGCCGCCCACCTGCGCTACCACTGGATGGAAAACATTTTGTACAAGCCCTTAAAAACCATCGGTGTAATGCTGCTGGGTGGGTTTGAACCCGAGCAGGCTTTTATCGTCCACTTTGCCGCGATAACTATCGGACACCTAAACCACGCCAACATCCACCTCACCTGGGGACCGCTGAAATACATCTTTAACAACCCGGTGATGCACCTTTGGCACCACGCCTACAACATCCCCGCAGGAAAGCGCTACGGCGCGAATTACGGAATTTCACTAAGCCTGTGGGACTACCTTTTCGGGACGGCATCCATACCCGAAGACAACCCCGATATTAAACTGGGATACCCCGGGGTTGAAAAAATGCCAAAAAATTTTTGGCGGCAGTCTGTCTACGGATTCAGAAAAGATTAGCCCACCTATTCCGTTTCAACATCCTTTAAATTCCGCTCGATATAATCGATAAAGCTGTGAATGACCTTGATGTGGATTTCCTGAATCCGATCGGCGTAACCGCTGTGTGGCACCCGAATTTCGACCGAAGCCAGATGCGCGAGTTCGCCTCCTGAGTTGCCGGTGAGTGCCACCACTTTCATCCCTTTTGATATAGCCACTTCCGCGGCATTTACCACATTCTTGGAGTTTCCGCTGGTGCTGATGGCAACCAGTACATCGCCCTTATTCCCCATGGCTTCCACAAACCGCGAAAACACGTAATCGTACCCGTAGTCGTTGCCCACGCAAGACATGTGCGAAGGGTCGGAAATAGATATAGCCGGAATGGCCTTGCGGTTGTTTCGGTACCTGCCGGTGAGCTCTTCGGCAAAGTGCATGGCATCGCACATAGAGCCGCCATTTCCGCAAGATATGATTTTGCCGCCATTCTCGAGCGATTCTACCATAGTGGCGCCGCCCGTTTCTACGGCTCTCAATAGATCTTTATCGCTCAAAAAGCGCGATAAAACCTGGTGGGCTTCCTGAAAGTGGTCTAGTACATGCTCGTCCATAAATCCTGTTTTGGCTCAAATTTAGAAAAATGTGCGGGGACTGGTTCGAAAAGTAAAGCGCCAAAATGTGATTTCGTCGCTAAGTCGGTTTTGTCATGATTTTTGACGCTGTCAAAAATACACGCCAAAACCTCAGCTCTCCTTTAGATTGCATTTCACCGCATTGCATACACTGCTATTTTGGATTCAATTCACAAGTGGTGGATTGAATCTCAATTACCACGGGCACAAGCCGACGGACCGAATGGCCAAAATACCCTGCAACTCCGAAGGGGCGTTGAACCTGACCGCCACCACCAAAAAAAGGGAACTGTCATTCCGTAGCGACGCGAGGAATCTAAATGTCGGTTACGGCTAATTGTGATAAAGGATTATGCCGAAGAGTCGCTCAAGGCATAAAGCTTCCCAATCACTTCTTCTCTAAAACTTCTCTCGCCCAGACTTCGGCGGAAGCCATGTCCGAAAAAATCTTGTAGGGTTGGGGCTGCGGATAAAAGGTGAAAATCATTTTTAAGATTGCCCGCACCGCTTTGTTTACAATCACGTATGCCGTGCCGGCGCAATAGGTTTTCATCCGACTCTCGTTCGCTTTAATCCAGTTGGCCTGCATTTTTTGATGCTTTAAATCGGGAAGGGAAGCGCTGCGGGCGTCAAAAATAATGGAGAACCGTTTCTTATGCTCGTAGAGTGCTTCGGTCTCGTTCAGGTATTGCTGAAAATTTTCGTCGGTAGATGACTCTCCCGTAAAGGCAATGGTTACAACTGGAAAAGCTGAAAGATCGAAACGGGCATACATAAACGAGAAATTTTAAAATCTTCGTACGGATATACTTAACAGCCTTTTAAGCTTTGGGTTTAGCCAAAGCTTTTGATTCTTGTCAATTGCTCATTTTTTTTCGTTGAAATTTTTTATCCCTCGCTCAAGCCAGTCGTCAAAAAGATCTACTTCTCCGTAGTCCTGATAGTTTGCGGGTTCAAGGAGCATTTCTTCTTCGTGATCGAGTAAAACGTAGTATGGCTGGGCATTAACGCGGTAGTTAATTTCCTGAAATGCCGCCCATTTATCTCCCACCGTTCGGAGTTTCCGCTCCCTTCCACCGCCGAGTTGAACCGTTTTTTGCTCGTCTTCGGGAAGTTTAATTTTTTCGTCAACGTAGAGGGAGATCAGCACCACTTCTTCGGAAAGCCTGGACTTTATTCGCGGGTCGGACCAAACCTGCTGCTCCATTTTTCGGCAGTTTACACAGGCGTGGCCGGTAAAGTCGAGCATAACGGGAATTCCCAGCTCCTTGGCCTTTTCCATGCCTTGGTCGTAATCGTGGTAAACGTATATTCCCTGCGGCCCGAGGTGAGTACCTTCGGCTTTTGACGCTTGAGATGAGCCACCGGAATTTCCAATAAATCCAACCCCTTGTGGACTCTCGCTGTAGTTCATAGGGGGTGGAAAAGCAGAGATGAGTTTGAGTGGAGCGCCCCACATCCCCGGAATAAGGTAAATGGTAAACACGCCTGTTACAAAAGCGAGCAGGAGCCGCGTCACCGAAAGGTGTTTCATATCCGAATCGTGGGGAAGTTTGAGTTTCCCGAGCAGGTAGAGCGTGAGCAAGGCAAAAATCACAATCCAGATCGCGATAAACACTTCCCGCTCCAGAAAGTGGAGTTGAAGCACCATATCGGCATTGGAAAGAAACTTAAAGGCGAGCGCCAGCTCCAAAAACCCGAGCACCACCTTAACGGAGTTGAGCCATCCACCCGATTGGGGCAGGGAGTTAAGCCAGCCGGGAAATGCGGCAAAAAGCGCAAATGGCAAGGCGATGGCGAGCGAAAAGCCGAGCATCCCAATAACCGGTGCCATGCCGCCGCGCGATGCGGCTTCTACAATCAAGGTTCCTACAATCGGGCCTGTGCAAGAAAACGAAACCAGCGCCAGCACAAAAGCCATAAAAAAGATCCCTACAAGGCCTCCTTTGTCTGCTTTAGAATCGGCTTTATTGATCCACGAGCTGGGCAACGTAATTTCGAAAGCACCCAAAAATGAAATGGCAAAAACAATGAGCA
>JAIVHP010000354.1 GCA_020201045.1 Flavobacteriales bacterium | reverse complement strand
CTTTTAACCTGTAAGGTTTTAGCGTAAAGAACCACTGGCGGTCCATCATTAAGCTTTGGGTGTTTTTGAAGGTTCTAAAGGGTCGCTGTGCACCTTGAATTACCGAGACCTTACAGGTGTTTGAAAACCTGTCAGGTCAGGGAACGCGAATCTTTGGGTTATGAATAAAGCTGGTTACACCCTAATTCCACTGCGCCTCGCAAAACCCACCAGCTACTGCAGCAGAATAACCTTACAGGTTTCTTTTAACCTGTAAGGTTTTAGCGTAAAGGATCGCCGGCGGTCTATCATTAAGCTTTGGGTGTTTTTGAAGATTCTCAAAAGTCGCTGAGCACTTTGAATTGCTGAGACCTTACAGGTGTTTGGAAACCTGTCAGGTCACGGAACGCGAATCTTTGGGTTATGAATAAAGCTGGTTACACCCTAATTCCACTGCGCCTCGCAAAACCCACCAGCTACTGCAGCAGAATAACCTGACAGGTTTCTTTTAACCTGTAAGGTTTTAGCGTAAAGGACCGCAAGCGGCTTGCCTTTTACCTTTTTCCAAAACATCGACATTCCAAAAATGTTAATCCTACATGAGCGCTGTAGTTTGGTTTAAACGAGATTTAAGACTGGCCGACCACGAGCCTTTATTCGAAGCGGTAAAGGCCGAAAAAAATATTGCGCTCCTGTACATATTTGAGCCGGAACTTGTCTACCACCCCAATTACTCGGCTATGCACTGGCAGTTTGTGTGGAAGTCCTTGATTCAGCTCAAAGAGATGCTTCAAAAATCTGGAGTGGGAATGCTGATTAAATACGGTTCTGTGCACGTAATATTCGATGAACTGAAAACGCGGTACGAAATACAGCGGGTGTATTCGCACGCCGAAACCGGATTAGAAACCACCTATCAGCGCGATATTAATTTGGCAAAATGGTTCGAAAAAAATGAAATAACCTGGAAAGAGTTTCAGCACAACGGAGTGAAAAGAGCCATTGGAAACCGCAACACCTGGCGAAAGGATTGGTATGGGTATATGCACGGTGAGCCGCTCACGCCCAACGTGAAAGATCTTGCAGAGAGATCAGTCCTAAAAACTCCGGAGACCGATGAAATCCTGCCGTTTCGCGAGTGGACACTCAGCCATCCCCTGCGCCAAAAAGGGGGTGTAGCCAACGGAATGGCTTACCTAAAAAGCTTCAATGATTTTCGCAGCGTTGGCTACAGCAAGGGAATTTCAAAGCCCGCCGAATCCCGAACTTCGTGTAGTCGGTTATCGCCTTATTTCGCCTGGGGTGGACTTTCGGTGCGGCAGGCGTATCAATCGATGTACACGGCCAAAAAAGAACGGATAACGGGCAAAATGGGTTTGCAGGGTGCGCTTACAAGGCTGAGGTGGCATTGCCATTTTATCCAGAAGTTTGAAATGGAAGAGCGGATGGAATTTGAAAATTTCAACCGCGGGATGGACAAACTCGAAAAGCCGCTAAAGGCAAAAAAATTGGCGGCGTGGATGGAAGGCCGAACCGGTTATCCGCTGGTAGATGCCACCATGCGCTGCCTCCGCGAAACGGGCTACATCAATTTTAGAATGCGGGCCATGCTTGTGAGTTTCGCCACTCACCAACTCTGGCAACCCTGGAAACCGGTAGCCATGCACTTATCGAGAATATTTTTAGACTTTGAACCGGGAATCCACTACCCCCAAATTCAAATGCAGGCTGGCATGACGGGAATGAACACCATCCGGATTTACAACCCCGTGAAGCAATCGAAAGACCACGACCCCGATGGCGAATTTATACGAAAGTGGTGCCCCGAATTGGAGCGCATTCCCGCCGAATACATCCACGAGCCGTGGAAAATGCCCCCGCTGGCAGCGCTGGAATACGGATTTGAAATCGGGAAAACATACCCCGCACCCGTAGTAGATATTGAAGAAACTCGGAAAATTGCGAGCGACAGGCTTTGGGGTACCAAAAAAGACCCCGAAGTGAAGAGCGAAGCCCGGCGAATTTTAGAACGACACAGCATTCCCAGGAAAACGAAAGCCAAATGAAAAAGCAGCACCTGCCCGAAAAAATCTGTGCAACCTGCGGAAAACCATTTAAGTGGCGGAAGAAATGGGAGCGAAACTGGGACGATGTAAAATACTGCAGCGAACGCTGCCGAAGAAATAAAAATTGAGAAATGAGTAGAGGAATAGTTTGGTTTAGAAACGACTTGCGTATTCGAGACAACGAAGCGCTTTACCGCGCTGTGGAAGACTTTGACGAAGTGATACCGATATATGTCATCGATAAAGGCCTATTGGATGTCCGGGATTACGGCTCGGCAAAAATGGGAACCTTCAGAATGACGTTTATTCTGGAAGCGCTCCACAACCTGTGGAGCCGGCTTCGCGAATTGGGATCAGATTTAATAGTCGATGTTGGCTATCCCGCAGATGTTATATGCCGGTACGCCAAAGAAATGGAAGTAGACGCCGTATACGCCCACAAGGAAGCGACTAAAGAAGAGCTGGAAAGAGAAAAGGAACTCGGGCAAACCCTGGGCGCTGCTAAATTGAAATTTTTTTGGGGGCATACGCTCTTCCACATCAACGACCTTCCGTTTGAATACCAGGCGGTGCCCGATGTGTTTACCGCCTTTCGAAAGAAGTGCGAAAAGTACGCGGATATTCGTCCGGAGTTCCCGGCACCCGATCGCATCTCTACACCGGATTTAAAAACCGATGAAATTCCCACGCTCACCGATCTGAATTTAACCCCTTCCGGCGGAGACCGCGAAACAAAACTTTTTACCGGGGGCGAAGATGCCGCCTGGGACCGTTTGAACCGGTACTTTTGGAAAACCGAATCACTTTCGTCTTATAAATTCACCCGGAACGGATTGCTCGGCATGGACTATTCTTCTAAGTTCTCGCCGTGGTTGGCGGCGGGGTGCATTTCGCCGCGATCTATATATTACGCCGTTAAACGTTACGAAGACAACGTTAAGAAAAACGTGTCTACGTATTGGATGATCTTCGAGTTGATTTGGCGCGATTACTTTCGATATGTGGCGCTTAAGTACGGCGAAAAACTCTTTTATCCCGGCGGAATAAAAGGCGAAAATCCCAACTGGGAAGACGACAGCGAACTACTGGAAAAATGGAAGTCGGGTAAAACGGGCGTACCATTTATAGATGCAAATATGCGGGAGCTCAACACCACCGGATTTATGAGCAACCGCGGCAGGCAAAACGTCGCAAGTTTTCTGGTGAAAGACCTGAATTTGGACTGGAGAAAAGGAGCTGCTTATTTTGAAGAAAAGTTGGTGGACTACGACGTGAGTAGCAACTGGGGAAACTGGGCTTACGTGGCAGGTGTGGGGAATGACCCCCGCGAGAACCGGTACTTCAATATTATGACGCAGGCTGCGCGTTACGATGGAAAGGGCGAATACGTGAAGCACTGGTTTCCCGAACTAAGCGAAGTAGATCAACAGCACGTGCACGCGCCCTGGACCATGAGCAGCGCCGACCTGAGCCGCCTGGGACTGGTGGATTCTGCTTTTGCCCATCCCGCTGTAGTGGCGAAGCAGTGGAAACTTTAGGAGTTGGAAAGTGGGAAAGTTTGAAAGTGGGAAAGTTGAAAGTGAAAAAATTATGCCTGCCCGCGTGACACAGGCCAATGCGTCGGCAGGTGGGAGCGATGCGAGGAATCTTTTGAAGCCTACGTGAGCATAAATCAAGGGAAATTTTATCGAGACACCTTTCATATAGCCGTCTCTGACTTTGACTTCGGGCAGTTTACTTTGATTTGACCGCAGCATGACCGCAGCAGCACAGCTACTGCGGAGCCAAATGGTTGGCAATTGGCAAGATATTCGAGCGGGAGCGGTGAGAAAAGAGATGAGGGGGCATAACGAGAACCGCAGCATTACAAATGTTGCGGAGCTGCGTGAGAAATCTTCTGAAAGATGCGTGATCGTAATCAAGGGAAATTTTATCGAGACACCTTTCATATAGCCGTCTCTGAATTTGACTTCGGGCAGTTTACTTTGATTTGACCGCAGCAGCACAGCTACTGCGGAGCCACACAGTGACATGGAAAAGTGAAAAATGTCCATTTACCGAAACCTACTCCGCGCTTTGGGCTTAATGGACCTTAATACCTTAATGTTTAAATAAATAGCTAATTAATTCCAAAACCTACCTAAAAACCCAAAACGCACGAACCCTGTCCTAGCCGCAGGCTGAACCCACCGCCCTCTTACTCTTGCCTGCCTGTATTCTAAGGATTACACAAGTATAGTTTTCAACATTAATTCATAGCGCTCCCATAGATTTCAACATATGGAGTGCCTCGTTTTACCACGGCAAAGACTCTATGAAGTAATTTGTTTCTCACAATATTCAGTGTGCTCATTTTGCTTTTGCCAGCTTCAATGCGCCGATCATAATAGGTTTTCATTTCACCCTTGGCTTGTGTAGCACTTGAAGCAGCAAGGTTAAGCAGTGATTTGAGTTTT
>JAIVHP010000113.1 GCA_020201045.1 Flavobacteriales bacterium | reverse complement strand
GTGCAAGCACGCTGTGAGAATTCCATAAGAGAAACGCTGATGTTTGTTCTCACTGGTCGCTTGCGACCCTCTGCGAACTCATCGATTTGAGCTTTGGTTGTCCATTTTCTCTGTGTACCTCCGCCATGCGGCGGAGTCCCAGTATCAGCGTTAATTATTACTGAAAAGAAACCAAACAAATAGAAACGATGCTTGTGCTCCGTCGAAGGGCAGTGGGGACTGAGGTCCCCGAAACGAGTTCGGGATTTCGCAATATTCTCTTAGCTCAACATCAGGAAGTTAGCGATTTTGTTATATGATAGGTTTGAAAAAAATTGGCTAGACCAATTCAATGAGCGTATTCACGTAGTAATGCCGGCAGTCAAAGAAGTGCTCGGTCACAACGAAACCGCTTTTTTCCGCAATTTCTTCAATTTCAGCTACCGAAAACTTTCGGCTTATCTCCGTATGAATCGCTTCACCAGCGCCAAAGTGGAAGGTTTTTTGGCACGACTCGATATAAACATCCTGTTCTTTCAGACTTACAATATAGCTCTTGGCGAGTCCCGCTTCCGGGTCGTATAGCGGATAGTGGTCAAAGGCTTCTACATCGAATTTACCTCCGAGCTCTCGATTAATTCGCTTTAATAAATTAAGGTTAAAGGCTTTGGTAATGCCTTCCCGGTCGTTGTAAGCATCCAAAATTATTTTCGGATTCTTCCGCAAATCAAATCCAATCAATAATTTATCTCCCTTTCGCAACTTCGTATTTAAAGTTTTGAGAAAATCGATTGATTGATCTCTGGAAAAGTTGCCAATGCTACTCCCAATGAAAAGAACCAGCTTCGGTAAATCAGACACAGAACCGAGACGCTCTAAAGCTTCGAAATAATCTGCATTTTGCGGATTGATATTTAAACCGGGGAACCGCTCCAGGAAATTTTCTTCGAGTTGATCGAGCACATCTTTCGAAATATCTATAGGGGCGTAAGTAAGCTGAGCTTCCAATTCCAGCATTCGCTCTATCAAAACTTTGGTTTTGAAACCGTCGCCGGCACCAAACTCCACCAGGTTAAAAGCACCTGAATTCACGCCCATCGCCTTCAAAATAGCCTCGGCTTTGGTCGAAAATATTTCGTATTCGCTATTGGTTAAGTAGTATTCCGGCATTTTCATTATTTCCTGAAAAAGCCGGTCTCCATCGGCATCGTAAAAATATTTCGATGGAAGTTTTTTCTGTTCTCCGCTTAGCCCTTTAGCTACATCTTCACTAAAACTCATATGTTATTTGCTAATCTAAATCCCGAAAATTGCCACTGTAGATGTGGGTGAAAAAAATTGCGGTAAGTATGCCGCGAGTGATTCGAATAGGTAGCTGGTGATGCTCCGCGCAAGACCATTTGATTTACCATAAACTTTCCGTTGTACTCGCCCAGTGCACCATCGGCTGTTTTAAACCCGGGATAGGGCAGGTAAGCGCTGTTGGTCCATTCCCAGCAAAAACCCCACCTAATTTGATCTGAAGCTACTTCCCATTCAAATTCGGTGGGTAGCCTTCGCCCCTTCCAGTTTGCAAAGGCGGCAGCCTCGTAGTAACTCACGTGGACAAGGGCTTCATCAAGTTTCACGTCCTTAAGTCCGGCAAGGGTGTAGCGCTTCCATTTTCCATCGACCTTGTGAAAATACAAAGGCGAGTCTACCCCATTGGCATTGACCCAATCCCAGGCATCGGCGTGCCAAAAGCGGAAATCGCCGTACCCTCCTGATTCCATAAATTCAAGGTACTCCCCAGCCGTTACAGGTAGTTTATCAATTTCAAAAGATTCGAGAAAAACGCGATGTGGGTTCCTTTCATTATCGAAGTGAAAACCATCTCCATCAAACCCAATTTTATAGATGCCCTCGGGTATCTTCACCGTACCCTTCTCTTTCGCCAACTCTACCTGGTCTACATTTACACTTTCGTGAAGGGGTGGAAATAGCGGGTTGTGGCCAAGAATGTATTTTATATCGGTGTAGAGCAATTCCTGATGCTGCATTTCGTGATTTAAACCCAACTCTGTCCGCATTCTCATTTCATCTGAGAAACTGTCAATATCCATAAGCTTTGCCATGTTCTCGTCTACATGAGCGCGGTAAGCCATTATTCGATCTACACCCGGCCGGGTAATATTTCCACGATTGCTGCGAATTACTCTCTCGCCAACCGTTTCGTAATAGCTGTTAAAAAGAAAACCAAAGTCGGTATCAAATTCGCGATACCCGTCGAGGGCTTCTTTGAGAATAAAGGTTTCAAAAAACCAGGTAGTATGGGCTAAATGCCACTTGGGTGGAGATACGTCTGAAACGGGTTGCACAACGTAATCTTCTGTTTGCAAACCGCTACAGATATTCACGGTGCGCGATCTAACGTCTGTAAATAAGTCTAAAATCGATTTTTTTACCGGAACGGAACTCCCTTCCAGCGATGTCACTGAAGGCATAATAAAATTTTTCCGTGAAGGTATTGAAAATACAGGCTCATTCGAGCTATTTGGGTCAATCTCTGAATATCACTTTCTCGGTATGCGTATCTAACCCTCCCCTAATTACGGCGATATAAACTCCGCCGGGAATATTTCCGCGAATGCGGAAGGTGTTGCCGCCAATAAAAGTTAAAGCGTGGAAATGACGTCCTGTAATATCGTAAAGATCCAGCGTATATTGAACTCCTTCTTTCAAAGACTCGCAATACCAGGGAAAACCCATTATGTATGGATTGCTAAACGTACAGGTGATATCGTTTGAATCATCGATTTCTGTACCGGTGCGCTTTTCGGACCAAAAGTGTTTTTCCTTTTTAAAATCTTCCCAGCTTCCCGATTCAGAATTCCAGTTGCTGTGAATGATTTCGCCCAAATTACCGTCATCATCGTAGTTGGCGTCTTGTGCCAAAAGACTCACCTGCTGCGCAGTGCTCAATTGTGACTGCTCGCTGCCTTCGAGCTGTCCTTTTTCATTGTAATGTAAGCTTACCATAGAGATATTAACCCAAACTTTTTCTTCGTCATCCCAGTTACTTCTAATGCTCGAGATCAGGTTATCCCCTTCGTCGTATTCGAAGTCTCTTGTAGTTTGATTCTCCCACTTGCCGGTGCTATCGATCCAAATTTGCAGGATTTCGCTGCTGACTAATTCTGTATCGAAATATTCATAGATTTTCCGGGAACTGGCTACCCAGGTTTTATTCTCTACATCCCAAATGTATTGCGTTTCCCGATCGACATTCTGGTAATCTGTGTACCTGTATTCTGTTTTCAGGTTGCGCTCCCAATCCGACCCCGAAATTTGATGCGTGATTTCGGAAGATATCAATCCGATGTAGTTGTAAGTAAACTCCCGTTCTAATTGAACCACCCACTCTTCTAAATCCGACTCCCAGGAAAGTTCCTTCTGTAAAATAATGTCAGACTCATTGTTAAACGAATTTTCCAGCCGTCGCAGCCGCTTCCACTCGCCTTCTTTTCGCTCGTATTCATCTATGGCGCGTTCTTCACCCAAAACGCCATAGTGATAAGCTCGCTTTCCGAATAGTACCCAGGTAGAATCTATCTCGTCTTGGGTAAAAATATGTGTTGAATCTTTTAGAAACTGAGAATCAACGATGTCACCAATTTGCAAGGGACGCAAATCTTCACCGTTGAAACCTGGAGTAAATGCCTTCTGCTGAGATTGAGCCAATAGCGTTTCCCCCACGCCAGAAGTGGCAAATGCAAGTGAAATGAGTGCTATTTTGACCTGATTTAACAAGACATAATTTTGGTTCAAGATACAAATTGTTTGTTTAAGAAACGAATGGGCTCAAATTTTCAGCCTTTTAAGCGCTATGCCAACCCAATTCAAAGCCTTTGATTAAAGAATTATCAATCCCCACATTTCAAATAAATCATGTGTTTTAGAGATTTGAAAATCGAACAATACAAGCGCAGACCGGGGTAGTCTGGAAATGTAATCTGACTGTCGCTAAACAATTGATCCCTTTTTTAGGTTTTATTGTGTAACCAACCTATCCAGCCATGAATAAAATAACTTTTATTTTCGTTGCGGCCTTCTTCGTAATCATGGCTTTTTTTGCTGGTTTCGAAGGCATTGAGATTGGTTATCAAACCCTTTGGTCGGTTATTTTTATCGCTTTGTTGGGAATACCACACGGCGCTATCGATCACATTATCTACCTGGAAGACAGTAAATCGAATCCATTTAAATTCTATTCATTCTACTTTGGTTTGATGGCTGTTTATGCCATCGCCTGGATATTCTTTCCCATGTGGAGTATGGTAGCTTTTCTCGGTTTATCGGCTTATCACTTCGGGCAATCGCAATTTACTGAAATTTCCAGCTTAGCTGGATGGAGAAAAATTGTGCTTTACACCGCCTGGGGAACTTCCATTTTATCTGGGCTTATCTATTACAACCACGCCGAAATTGCGCAACTCACCGTGGCTATTCCCGACCTTGCGGAAGTAAATGCCGCATTCGCAAACTCAACTTTATACAGTGCGATTC
>JAIVHP010000112.1 GCA_020201045.1 Flavobacteriales bacterium | reverse complement strand
ATACACAACCGTACATCACTACAAATGAAGGTCAGAAAACCTACTACTGTTAATCAGTGCTTTAAGAAATTATAAGGGTGAAAATGGCGGAAATCATGATCAGGAGAGCCAAGTTGGGTTAAAGATTTCGCGAAATCCCGATATTTTCATCGGGACAGCAACCCCGAAACGAGTTCGGGATTGCCCAAAATGCTTAAAAATGGACAAGAAGGGCGTGTCTTGACGAGTACGCCGAGGCGTGCAAGCACGCTGTGAGAAATCAATGAGAGAAACGCTGATGTTGGTTCTCACTGGTCGCTTACGACCCTCCTGCGTAAACCCTTGAAAACTAAAATCCAAAAAACTGCACAGACGCTTGTGCTCCGTCGCATGGCGGAAGGGCTCAAAGAAAATCGAAGTACAAAGCATTTATTGGCTTGTACGGTGCGCAAATCAAACCCCAGTTTCTTAAAAAGCCCTGCTTTGAAACTTGCGATCTAAATGGGTAGCCTTCACATAACTGTTAAAAACTAAGGTTTACTCGCTGTGATGAAATCCATACCTTTGCACTTTGATATTTTCACCAAAAGCCTTATTGATGAAGAGATTAATACTCCTAACTGCAGGGGTAATATGCAGCGTTGCCACGGCTTTCACACAAGATTATTTCTACGATAACACCCGCCCTATTCCGGTAGAAAGAGATTTAAGCACAGTGGTTGTGCACCTGGAAAATGATGCCGCATTCGAAGAATTTGTCGAAAAAGCTCAGCAGACCTACAAACTCAAAAAGGAAAACGCAAAATACCGCATGGCGGTTGTCGAAATTCCCGGCAACACCCAATCCGATTTTTCGCTGAAAAATGCAGCCGCTTTTGAAGCTATCGAAATCAAAGACGAGAGTTTTGCGCTCCAGCTAAACGACGGTTTCAACCTTTGGCTCGGGTACGAAATTCTTTTCGATCCTAAAGATGGAGTCGACATTTACCAAAGTGAACTGGCGAATGAGCTGTTCTTTCACAACGCAAAAATATCAACAGATCGGTTTGGGCTGAAGCGAATTACCGTCAGCGAACCCGAAGCGAGTCTTTCTATCGCCAATAAACTGGTAGAAAGTGGTTTGGTAAACTGGGCGCACCCCAACTTTTACGCCAATCACACCAAATTTAGCGACCCGCTGTATTCCGCTCAATTTCAAATGAACAATACCGGGCAAACCATCAGCGGTGCTACCGGACAGGCCGATATTGATTGCGACGCACCCGAAGCCTGGGAGATTACCACGGGAAGTTCAAACATAGATGTAGCCGTAATAGACGACGGGGTTGAAGACCACCCCGATTTGGAAGACGGAAGTGGAAATTCGCGTGTGCTGGCGGGATTTACACCTTCCACAGATGGAAACGGTACACCTATCGGCAGCGCGGCTCATGGAATGGCGTGCAGCGGCATAGTAGGTGCATCGCACAACTCTATTGGCGTGAAAGGACTCGCGCCCGAAGTCAATATTCGATCGGTAAATATCTTTGAAGGCACCGAAACGGTAGGAGATCTGGCAAATGCATTTTCCTGGGCGGAAGACCAGGGAGCCGATGTAATCAGCAATTCATGGGGCTACACATCCTGCAGCTTAAGCCTTTCGGCGCTGAACGCCGCAATAAACAGCGCCAGGCTCAACGGTCGCGACGGCAATGGTTGCGTGATTGTTTTTGCCTCTGGAAACAGCTACGAATCTTGTGTGGAATACCCGGCAAATTTATCCTACGTGCTGGGTGTGGGAGCGGTGACCAATACCGGCGCACACTCCAATTATTCGAATACGGGACCCGATTTGGATTTGGTAGCTCCTTCGGGCCCGGCACCCGGACAAGTTGGCGCCGGCGTGAGAACCATCGACCGCGAAGGATTTCCGGGCTACAGCTCCGGCGATTACACCAACAATTTCGGCGGAACTTCGGCTGCCTGTCCGCTGGTATCTGGCGCGGCCGCACTTTTGCTTTCTTTCGATCAGGACCTTACCGAATCGCAGGTTCGCTCATTTCTGGAAAATACAGCAACCGATATGGGACCATCCGGATTTGATAACACCTACGGGCACGGAAGGGTAAATGCTTACGAAGCCCTTTTAGCCGCTGGTGGCGGAGAGCTGAATTGTAACAATACCATCTCATCATTCCCATATGCAGAAGGGTTTGAATCTGGAACGGGCCTTTTTGTACAAAGTGATAACGACGACTTCGACTGGTCTGTGAATTCGGGCGAAACCGATACCGACAACTCCGGCCCGAGCAGTGCTTTTGAAGGCGCAAACTACTTGTACATCGAATCGTCGGGACCCAATTACCCCAATAATTCAGCCGCGATATCTACTCCGTGTTTTGATTTAACCGGCCTCCCCACTCCCACCGCGTACTTTGAATACCACATGTACGGCAGCGCCATTGGCGAACTCGTGCTACAGGCGCGAACAGACGAAACTTCCTGGACTACCATCTGGTCGCAAAACGGCGATCAGGGCACGCAGTGGCTATCGGCCGAAGTAGATCTGGGCACGTACAGCGATAGCGATAATTTAAAACTGCGCTTCTCAGCTACTACCACCACATCGTTCACGGGCGATATCGCCATCGACAATTTTTCGGTGGAAGAATTTGTGGAAGAACCCGTGCTCAATTGCGATGCCACCCTAAGCAATTTTCCATATTTGCTCAATTTTGAAAATGGACTCCAAAATTGGAATCAGAATCAGGAAGACGATTTTGACTGGACGGTGGGCAGTGGCCCAACGCCTACTTTTCAGACAGGCCCAGAAGCAGCGTCAGCCGGATCTAGTTATTTGTATATCGAAACATCTGCCCCTAACTATCCCAATAAGTCGGCAGCATTCACTTCGCCGTGTCTGGATATTTCAGGTTTAGACAATCCCACACTGTATTTTAATTACCACATGTTTGGTACCATCGGTGCACTTGAAGTGGAAGCCCGCAATGAAAACGGAGACTGGAACACCATCTGGTCTTTGAATGGAGATCAGGGCAATTCGTGGTTCCTGGCCGAAGTAGCGCTTTTAGAATACCTGGACAATCCCGGTTTGAAACTGCGGTTTACCGGAACGTCGGCAAATTTATTTAACGGTGATATTGCCATCGACCAAATTGAGATTACCGAAGCCGGAGAAGAATCGGCAAATGCCTTTTGCGCTACCAACATATCAGATTTCCCCTATTCAGAGAGCTTTGAATCGGGATTGGGAGCATGGACCCAAAGCGATACAGACGATTTTGACTGGGAAACTACGTCGGGCGCTACGCCATCAATGGGCACGGGTCCCGATGCGGCCTACGATGAATCTGCCTATGCGTTCGCCGAGAGTTCTGCGCCAAACTACCCCAATAAGTCCGCTCTAATTACTTCCCCTTGTTTCGATATATCGGCGCTAGACGAACCCGCCATTTCCTTTGCTTACCACATGTTTGGGAGCAATATGGGCAGCCTTGTTTTGGAAGCCCGCACAGAAAGTTCGGGTTGGACGCAATTGTGGGCCGAAAACGGCAACCAGGGAAACACCTGGAATAACGAAGTCTTTAACTTACTTGATTTCGCGGGCTCCAACGAAATAAAATTCAGATTCACAGGAACCACTGCCCAAGGATTTACGAGCGATTTTGCGCTCGACCTTATCGAGATCGACGAAGCCGGAGAGCTGGAAGCCGAAACAGCCTGCGCCAGTCCCATTGCAGCATTTCCATACTTACAAAGTTTTGAGACGGGGTTGGAAAACTGGAGTCAGTCTTCGGAAGACAATACCGATTGGACGCTAAACAGCGGTGCCACTCCCACTTTCAATACGGGGCCATCTTCCGCATCAGACGAAAGTCAATACCTGTATTTGGAGTCTTCGTACCCGCACTACCCGCAAAAAACGGCAATTATCGAATCTCCTTGTTTTGATATAAGCAGCCTGTCCACTCCGCAAATTGCTTTCGATTACCACATGTACGGTGGGGCGATCGGCTCGCTTTCGCTTGAAATACTTAACGACAACCAGGAGTGGCAAACGATTTGGTCGGAAAGTGGAGACCAATCCAATCTGTGGAATACGGCTGTGGCAGAGCTCTCGGGATTTGGAAGCCCGGAAACTACGGCGCTCCGATTTGTAGCCACAAGCGGAAACGGCTTTACAAGCGACATTGCCATCGACTATATCCGGATCGGATCTGAATTTGGCGAGATTGAAGCGGTAAACTGTCCGCCGATCAATTTCAACTCAACGCGTATCCGCAGTCACGGAAGCAATCAGGATGCCGGTACCCATACCATTTCAGACGGAGGCTATACCATATTGCTTGAAAACAACGCCTGGAAAGCAGCAGCGTTTAATTACGATGTAACCGAAGAAACCGTTCTCGAACTGGAATTCAGGAGCTCATCGCAGGGAGAAATACACGGAATTGGCTTTGACAGCGACGGTAATATCTCAGCCGATCTTACCTTTCAGCTCTACGGCTCTCAAAGCTGGGGAATCTTGAATTACAACGATTACAGCGCTGGC
>JAIVHP010000111.1 GCA_020201045.1 Flavobacteriales bacterium | reverse complement strand
AAACACTTCAGATAAATGGCCTAGCCAAAATGCCGGTTTGAGCGTTAAATTCAAAAAACCTTTAACCACACTGAAATTTTCAAGCCATTCGGCGCTTCCCAAAAGGTATTCGCCTATTGCTTTCCCAGTCTCTTCCGGCGACTTTTTGGCCAACTTGACGAGCGGAAATGCAACGATGGTAAATTCTCCTTCAAACTCTTTTCGCGTCGGTTGGATTTGGACTTCGCTCGCCTCAACATCGGCAGAAAAAAGATCCTTTACCGCAGACTGTGTAGCATCTGCTATTTTATTTTCTATGTTGCTCATTATTGTTTTGACTTGGGTAAAAATATCTCCGCCATCATACATCGGGCACTGCCTCCGCCAAGGGCCTCAATGGTATCGAGAGAGCTGTGCAATATTTTGGCGTGTTTTTCTATTGCAGCTATCTGATCGGGGCGCAGTGAATGATAGGCAGCAGAACTCATCACACAGTATTCTTCGTCTTTGCCATTGGCCACATTGAGCATGTTTCCGGAAAAGTGTTCCTTCTGCTCTTCGGTGATTTCGATAATCTTCTTCCCGGTTTTTTTCAGAGAATCCTGCACCCGCTTTCGCTCCACTTGATCGTCGATAGCGTGAAGACAAATAACCGAAAAATTCGAACCCAGACACATCATTACATTGGTGTGGTAAATGGGAAGGCGTTGCTCGCCTATTGTTTGAAAAGCCGAAAAGGCAATTCCGTGATAATCGAAACGCTCGCAGAAGGTTTCCAATACACTCATATCTGTTCTATCGCTAAGGGCGGCGTATACAAGGTTATTTTCCCTGTCGAGAATCATACTTCCCGTACCTTCCAGGAAAAGGTTCTCATCCTCGAAAGTGGTGAAGTCTTCAAGCTCTTTTACTTCAAACCCAAAGTCGTCGGCCAGAATTTCAAACATCTCCTCCCGCCGTTCTTTCCGCCTGTTTTCGGCATACATGGGGTATAATGCTATTCTTCCATCTTCGTGGAAAGAAACCCAATTATTTGGAAAGATGGAGTCAGGGGTATCGGGAAATGCATCGTCCTGAAATACGTAAACATTGATTCCTTCAGACCTCAGCTTCTCCACAAATGCGTCAAACTCATTTTGCGCTGCTTCATTTGCCTTTTCGGGAGTTAAGCCTTCCAGCACCTTTTGATAGTAATTGTTCACTGCCGTCTCGGCATTGTACCTAAACTGAACGGGGCGCACCATCATGATGTGCGAAGTGATTTGCTTCTTCATAATTTTCTTTTCAGGGGCATTGTGGAGCAGCGAAGTAAACCTTCCTGCTTACTGATTTCTGCGTAGGGAATTTCCTCTACCGTAAAGCCACGCTTGCGCAATTCGTTGTTTAATCGGGTAAAGTTTTTCTCCGAAACGATCACTTCAGGAGAGATGGAAAAAATATTAGAGAACATCATATACATCTCCCTGGCTGTGATTTCAATGATGTTTTTATCTCCAAAATTATTCTTCAGAAAGGCAACATCTTCGGGGTTCTTAAAACCCCCGGGGTATAAAATGGCCTGGTTGCGGCCAATCGGTTGGAAACAACAGTCGAGGTGAAGGGCGTTCTTCAAGGGGTCATCGTCTGATTTAACCAATTCAAAGGCGTGCACTTCCCGATTTTTAAATTGGGACTTTAAGAAATCAACCCCTGCGCGATTGGTGCGGGCGGTTACATATTTTTCAAAATCCGATTTTTCAGAGTATCCGATAAAGAGTTTTTCATTCCACGGCATTACATCTCCCCCTTCAGCTCGTGTGCCTTCTGGCATTTCAATAATTTTAGCCGGGTCTATTTGATCTGATATGTACGCAATCGCATCCAGCTCTCGCTTGCGGTCGGCAAGGATATTGGGAATAACCAGCCGGTCGTCGATTACAAAACTTATATCGCGACTGAAAACCTGATTGACATCGGGAAGATTAACAGGCCGGTAAACATGGACTCCGTATTTTTTCAATACCCGTTCAAATTCCGACATCTCCTTTACCATGTCGGACTCCATGGGGTACTCTCCGCGTTCTATATAGAGTTTTGACTTTGGGTCGTAGGCCTGGCCTGGACTTGGGACCGGTCCCGGAGATTGGGCAATACCGAGAACAACCGATTCGAGCAATGCTGTTTCGTTCACAACGAAAATGTCAATCATAAAACTGGAGATAAGCGTGCGCAAATTTAGAGAACCCCTTTGAATTAAGAAGCCGAATCGCTAAATCTTGCGTGTTTGTGAAACTCTTCTAGTATTGTGCCGTATTTATTCCCACCAAAACAGAGCAACAAGAGCGTTTTCTCTACTAAAATCGCATTAATCGTGAATAACAAATCTCCCCTTTCTCAATTTCAGACAAAGTTTTTTATTGCGCTGGTATGGCTTACACCAATCATCGCAATGAGCTTTTTAGTGGCAGCTTGCAGTGAAATTTCCAATCGTGTTTTTGACGAAAAAGTCGACGAGGGAATTATAGAATACCAGGTTACTTTTCCCGAACTGGGCGATGAGAGTCTTACCGCGACCTTGCTTCCAAACAAAATGACATACGCTTTTAAAGACGACGCATTTGCCTCTTATTTCGAAGCGGCAGGAGGTGTTTTTAAGAACCGAATTATTGCAAATAGAAAAGATAAGAAAGTAGAACACCAGCTCAAGGTTTTCAGAAAGAAGATTAAGGTGATGATGAACGAGCGCGACGTGATGAAAATGTTAACCGACTATCCAAAAATGGCGGTTATAAATACCGAAGATACGGATACCATTGCAGGATTCTACTGCCATAAGGCTATGCTGGTTTTTGAAGATGTTTCTATGCCCAAAATATCTGTTTACTACACCAAAGACATCAATATGGAAATGCCAAATTGGTGCACACAGTATCACGAGATAGATGGTGTATTAATGGCATATGAAATTGAAGAATTTGGCGTGAGAATGAAGTTGGAAGCCACATCGGTAACACCGGGAAAGGTAGAAGATGAAATGCTCAACCCAACTGGTGACTTCCAGGCAATATCAAAAGATGCCATGGACGTAGAACTCGCCCAACTTGTAGAAACATTTGAACTATGAAAATTGAATCATTACATATCGCAAACTTTTTTAAATGTGCTTTTACAATGGCTTTCCTTTTTTCGGGATTTGCCTGTTTTGCACAATTTGAAGGAGAGGTTACTTATAAAATCACTTACAGTACAGACGATCCGACTGCAGCTGCCTTTATAGGTATGATGCCTGAAACGAGCACGCTGGTCATAAAGAATCACATGCTGCGTTTCGACCAGGATGTGGCTGGCGGGGGAAAGCAATCGTTTGTGGCAAACGACAGAGAAAAATCCAATAGGCTCCTAATGAGTTTTATGGGTCAGGAGTATCAGGTGAACCTAAATCGGGAGCAACTCCTGAGACTGGAGCAGACCAAAGAGTTGGAGATCAAAAAAACTTCGAAGCGCAAGATGATAGCCGGTTACCAATGTAATTTGGCGACATCTCAATTGGAAAATACGCCCATCGAGATCTATTACGCTCCCGAAATTAAAACGCCAACCGTGCTTCCACAATTCTCAAGCTTAGAAGGTCTTCCATTGAAATACGAAGTGGTAAAAGGAAGTGTACACATGGTTTACGAAGCAATTAAAGTGGAGCAAAAACCCATATCCGACTTGGCATTCGACATCTCGAATAGCGTGAAGGAAATACCATTCGACAAATTCGCAGAAACGTTTGCCGTTAAGAAGTAGTTTTATTTCTAAACATCGGATTGTACTTTCGAAGTGTGAAATTTGAACACATCGAAATTCAATCATCGCAATTAGATGAACTCTTCGAGTTTTATACAGATCGCGTTGGCCTAAAAGGCCGAAAAGACGGTTTGGGATTTAACATCGAACTACCACATGGCGGAATTCTTAGGTTCACCCAATCTAAACAGCCCTGGTATTATCACTTTGCATTTAACATTCCGGAGAATAAAATTGAAGCAGCCTTAGCGTTTGTAAGAAGTTTTGCCGAACCGATTATCGAAAGCGAAACAAATTCGGAAATTGTAGATTTCCTTTCGTGGAATGCCCACGCCACCTATTTTTCCGATCCCGCGGGAAATATCGTAGAGCTTATCGCCCGCCACGATTTAAACAACAGCAGCAACGCACCCTTTTCCGCAGCCGACTTACTTGAAGTCAGCGAACTTGGCTTTCCCTGTCGGAATGTGAAAGAATCATTTCATCACTTACACCAGGAGCTCGGAGTTCAGAACTTTCGTTTTTGAACAAGGAGAGTTTGTCAATTATACCAAAGGGTAACTTCTGTTGCTCCAAAACCAAACTTTCGATAGTCAGCGTCTCGAAAAGAGCAGTTATCCATTCGCGAAAGCACCTTTCTCAATTCGGCCTTTAAAACCCCTTCGCCCACGCCGTGAATAAAAATAATTTTCGTGTGCCGGTGCTTGCGGTATCGATTTAAAGCCTGCTGAAATGCGTTGAGCTGAATCCGAAGCATATCGTAATTGGAAAGGTCTTTTTCCGAATCGGTGAGTTCGTGAATATGGAGATCGATTACGGGCAGTTCCTTCCCAGAGCGTTTTTGCCCCTTGTCGGGATTGGTTTCCGAATGATCAGATAAAGAGAGCAGGTATTGACTGTAGGCTGCTTCGAGTGATTTATCCGTTCTTACGAACTCCGTTTCCGCGAGCGAAATCTCAAATCCATCTGCGTCGATAACGGTGATTAGATTGCCCGAAATTTTGGACACTACTCCCCCACCGGTTTCGTTTAAAAACTCAACCCGATCTCCAATATTAAATTTTTGCATCCAACAGCATTTTCGTTTTCAAAGTGATACTTTCGGCGCACAAATTTACAATTCTATGGCATCAATTTTTAGCGCCACTCGTCGCAGATACACATCGGTAATTCTTCTCTCCGGAACGATCGCAATAGCCTGTTTAACCGGTTTTGAAACATCCGACAAAGGGAAGGGGAAAACTGCTGTAATCGCTTTTTACAACGTAGAGAATTTGTTTGATACCATTAACGATCCGAGTATAAACGACGATGAATTCACCCCGGACAGCGAAAAAGGATGGAATATCAACCCTGAGCGGAATTTCCAAAAACCACCCGTCGATAATTGGCTTGTGCGAAATTGAAAACGCGGATGTCTTAAACCACCTGGTGGCGAGCGAGCCAATGGCAAAAGGCAAATATGAAATTGCTCACTTTGACAGTCCCGATATGCGGGGCATCGACGTGGCGCTGCTCTACGCAAAAAAAGATTTTAAACCGTCATTTAAAAAAGCCATCCGGGTAACCTTGCCCGAAACAGAAAGGCCCACCCGCGATATTTTATACGTAAAGGGAACCATCAAAAAAGGGCCCGAAATACACGTTTTTGTCAATCACTGGCCTTCCCGATACGGCGGTGCTGACGAATCGGAGTACAAACGCCTGGCTGCGGCAAAAACCCTGAGAAACCAAATTGACAGTATTCGGGCATTAGAGCCGAATGCCCACATAGTTTGTATGGGCGATTTTAACGACTACCCAAACAATAAATCCGTATCCGAAATACTCGGCATTGGAACCGAAGAAAATTCGCTTCCGATGTGCAATTTGATGGATGGCCTAGCAGAAACTCATCGCGGCTCTTACAATTACCGCGGAAACTGGGGGTTTCTCGATCAGATTATCGTCAGTTGTTCGCTGCAGAATCAAGAGCTGCCCAATATTTTAGACGGAGCTACCGCCCCTTATTACGTTCCCGAGATGATTTACACCAATAAAAATGGTAAAGAATCGCCGAGTCGCACATACGGCGGACCGAATTACTACGGGGGATATAGCGATCACTTGCCCGTTTACACAGTGTTGGCGTATTAAAAATAAATCGCGTGAAACTTCACATCGCCCTGTGAAAATTCGATGGCCGGCGCTGGAATTTTAATAAATCCCACGAGCGAAAAAAGTGTTTTCAAGAAGTGGGAGCGCGTTTTTATGCGCGTTAAGTCTACATCTACGCTAAAGATATATTGCCGATAGCGATCTATTGAAGGAAGCTCGGCCCCTGCTCCGTTAAATCGAGGGTTGGCATCGCCACCGAGCATACCGTTTGCACTGTAGCCGAAGGCAAAATTCAACCACGGTGGAAGAAACCCTTCGGCGGCGGAGCTAAAACTAGATGGATTTACAGATAACCATACAGTTTGACCATTGTAATCTTTCAGGGCACTTTCCAATCCACCACTGCCAAGAGTTTCGGGACGGTACTGCTGGTAATGGCTGGAGCTGTAAGAAAACTTAAGCGCTATTCGCTGCTCGCCCCACGAGAGTTGCTGAGCGATAAAAAGGGATGTTCCGGCGAGGTTGGCTGCAAAATCACCTGCGCTAAACCCCCATTCATCCGAGAACCCATCGAATACTTCAACTGTCGTGAGAAATAGGGTTCCCAGATTCCCGCCAATCCAAATTGCAGAGCGGTCGTTAAGCCCTGTCCACTTAAGCGACTCGTAGCCGTAACGTCCGAGCTGATACGCACTAAGCGCGTGTCCCGCCTTGTCCATCTGCATCCAGGCGCTGTTATCGTTGTATAAATGGAAACTGCTTCTCGGATAGTCTTTATACCAAAGCTCGTTTAGCCCTACCACCGCCGTGGAATAACCAATAGCACCTACCCCACCAACAATCCAAAGGCGAGATTTATCCAGGCTATCTGCCGGCTGAAAAAACTGTCCCCTTGCATCCATAGCCAGGATAAGTGCGAAGATGACCGGAAGAAAGTACCTGGAGTTACGATAGATCAAAATGCCATTTTACTTAATGATCTCGGCGAATTTCGCCCTGAATTTTTCCATTTTCGGGCGGATGACAGCTTGGCAGTAGGGTTGATTCCCGTGGTTCAGGTAATAGTCTTTGTGATCTGACTCCGCGTCGTAAAAATTATCCAAAGGAGCGATTTCAGTCACCACGGGATCGCTGAATATTCCGCTCTGGTCGGCGGCTTTCTTGGCAGCTTCAGCATGAGCCTTTTGTTCGTCGCTGTGGTAAAAAATCACACTTCGGTATTGTGTGCCCACGTCCGCGCCTTGCCGGTTTAGCGTAGTTGGATCATGAGTCTGAAAAAACACTTCAAGGAGTTTTTCATACTTCACCACAGCCGGGTCAAACTCAATGCGAATTACTTCTGCATGACCGGTATTTCCATTGCACACTTCGCGGTAAGCCGGATTCTTAATGTGGCCGCCGCTGTAACCCGGCTTTACGTGCTTAACACCTTCAATCTGCTGAAAAACAGCTTCGACACACCAAAAACAGCCTGCTCCAAATGTTGCTTCTTCTATATTTTCTTTCATATCATCTATAATAAAGGCAATCTGCAATTGTTTACAAAGGGCAAAAATAGCTATAGTTTTTTGCAAAAAATCACAAGGAGCTTTTCGTAATCAAGTTCTCCAGAAGCGCAGAAAGCAAAACCCCTTTTATTCTCAAGCGATTTCTTTAACATCGCTGTGTTGAAATACCTGTTGAGCTTTTTCGTT
>JAIVHP010000110.1 GCA_020201045.1 Flavobacteriales bacterium | reverse complement strand
CGCCTCGTTGCTGAAATCGAGATCTTCGGCAGAAATGGAAAGCTCGTTTCCGCTAATTCGCAAACGCACCTGATGCGTAGTTTTATTCGAAAAGATAGATACACGACGGGTGGATCCCAAAAGAGCCGAGCGGCTTACCAACATCCTGTTCGGGTTGTCTTTCGGAATAACCGCTTCGTAATTGGGATATTTACCATCTATCAATCGCGCAATAACCGTATTCTCGTCAAAGGTGAGTTTTACATTGCTATCGTTAAACTCCAAATCCACATCCGATGTAGTAGCACTCAGAATTCCCTTCAACAGGTTGAGTGGTTTCTTTGGCACAATGAAAGAAGCAGCGCTCTTTGACTTGGCATCTTTACGCGTGTACCGAACAAGTTTATGGGCATCTGTAGCGACAAATCGAAGTTCGTCCGTTGAAAATTCGCAAAAAATCCCCGACATCACCGGTCTCAAATCATCGCTACCCGTGGCAAATATGGTTTTTTGGATCGCCTCGCTAAGCACTTCTGCAGAGACGGTTACGCTCGAAGCGTCTTCCATTTCCGGATTCTTGGGAAACTCGTCGGCAGAAAAACCTGCCAGGCGCGACTTTCCGTAAGAGCTGGATATTTCAACCAAAAGCGACTTCTCGTCGATGGTAAAAGTTAGGGGCTGCTCTGGAAGAGTTTTGAGGTAATCGAGCAAAAGCCTAGCCGGCACGGCAATAGAACCCTGCTCTTCCGCTTTCACGTTTACCCTGGTGATCATGGTTGTTTCCAGATCGCTCGCCGAAATGGTAAGGCTGTCCTTATTCAACTCGAAGAGAAAATTGTCGAGTATGGGCAAGGTGTTATTACTGGCTAGCACACCGTTTACGGTTTGCAAATGTTTTAAAAGGTCGGTGCTGGTGACGATAAACTTCATAAATCTTTCTTTCAGCCTTACTGCTGTGGCGACAAATATAAGTGATTAACCAAAACGGCTGCCACAAGTTTTTTAACAGATACAGATAATTTAATCAACAAGAAATGCCTGTAGCGGAGCGCGGAACTTATCCCAACCATATCGCTGGGCCAGTGCGAGCTCTCCGGCTTCGGTTGCGGCGTAAACCCGATCTCCGTCCACTTCCGGATCTGCGCGATCGGCAGCGGCTTCTTCGCCCTTTACTTTTTTCGGCCAAAGCCTAATCTCTCTTTCCCTTTTTTTGTCCTTAATGCGGATTACTTGATAGGGCGTCTGTTGCATTACCGAATCCGCTTCGGCTGGTGAAAGCCCGGTTTTGTAATTTTCGAACGATGCCAATTTGAAATTTAGCAAGTAATCCTTTACCAGGGATGAATCAATAGTCGAAATCTCCGTCTCTGACTTGTGCGGGTAAAGCTTTATCTCATTGCCGCCACCATAAGTAATTCGAAAAGATTTGTCCAATTGATCGGGGTACGTCACTTCCACTTCTTCGATATCCATATTTGGATAGTTCAGGATACCAACGCTCCGCCACTCATTTTCATCGGTAAAAAAGCGGGTATTCAGCATTCCGATAAACCCTTTCATATCCATGATAAATGGATTATGTGATTTTCCACTTCCCGGCGTCTCTAGCAGCATATGTGTACCCTTATTGTCTTTAGACGCATGCCCTACGTACCAGGTTTTTATCCAATCGCCATTGCGATCGAAAATCTCCACTTTTTTGCTCCCTCCGGCAATTATGCGCAATGAAGACTCTACGGACTCCTTCTTCACGGGGCGCTGCACGTAAATATTCTTAAAGGTTTTTAGAAGGGTTTCGATTGCATCTTCTCGCGCGCGAAACTGATCGTTCACAAGCCAGGTGTTGTTCTCTTGTCGCTCTAATTTAACCTTTGACCCGGAGCCAGCGCTGACAATAATAATTTTCCCGACACTTGACGTATCTGAAATTTCAAATTGGGTTTGCGATTTCACACCAGTAGACGCAGACTGCATCGTAACGGATATGTAATAGGCTACGGCTGCTAAAATTAAAACAATGATTAGTAATGGAAGAGATTTCTTCATTTCTTTCTCGCTTTATACGCGTATTTCTTTTTCCGCCATATCCACTGGAAAGCCCCAAAAATTAAAGTAAACAGTACGGGTAAAGCTATATTGGCGGACTGCCAAACCGAGCGCTGCTGTTCCACGAGTTGCTCGTTCAGCTTCCTTACCTGAATGCTTCGAGATCTCACATTGATTAGACTGGCATCGCCCAGAAGGTAATTCACGGCATTAATCAAAAACTCTTTGTTGCCATAGATCTTTCGGCCGGCAGCCGGATCGAATCCAAGCTCCCGCGTTTTGGTTCCATCGGGACTTACGTCGTTTTTAGCAATATCGCCATCGGCAACGACGATCATGCGCGTAAATTCACTTTCTTCCTTAAAATCAAAAAGTGATTCTTCCAGAAAGTTCGGCGGAAGCCGGTTTTTAAAGTTTGACTGAAACTCGCCTTCCAGAAGATATCCAACGGGTTGGTGTGGTCGGTTTGCTTCGCCAAAATTGGGATCTATCGAAACGATATTTAAACTCACCCGCACTGGCGATTTTAAAATACGCGTGTATTTGGAAGTACTCAGCAGTGTTGTTTTTTTAATACCCTTCGCTTCTACCGTATCAATGCTGCTGACAAAATCGGTGAGCACGGGATCGATATTTGCCACAATGGGATGCGCTTTTTCGGGAACCAGGATGGGTTGAAAATACCAGGGAAAATACTCCTTTCGCTCGTTGCCACGTGGGCCGGTGAGCAGCGAGATTGGCGCACACTGCCGGTCGATCAGTAAATCGCGGTTTAGCCGAACGCCGTAGTTAAAGAGCAAATCGTCCAGGTTGATACGAAGTGGCGTTGCCATTGTCAGGTCGGTTTGTCGGAGGCTGTCCATCTCCATTTCCATGGGATCGATCATCCAAAGCACCTTTCCGCCGTTCATCACAAACTGATCGATAACGTATTTGTCTTGCTCGTCGAAAGACTCGGTAGGCTTGGCTACAATGATGGCGTCATACCTGTTTTGACGCTTGCCCTTTCCCGCAACATTGCGACTGAGAGCGTTTACCATACCGGCGAGTTCAACCCGCTCCACCTTGTAGAATCGTTCCAGCTCGCGCTGTAAATCGCGGGTTTCCATCGCCGAAAGTTCGCCGTGGCCTTCAATAATTCCTACTTTGGGTACCTCGATTCGCTGCACTTCATAAATAGCATTGACCAGAGCGTACTCGAGATTGTTTATGGTTCGGTTCACCAATTCGGCATCGGTGGTGCGCTGCTTATTTTGAAGAAGTTGAAGGGGAATTTCGCGGTCTTTATAGGAAACAAGCGCGCCGGGGAAAATGATTTTTTCGCTCACGCCATCTTTTTCGCGGATCTGAAGGGGAGAGTACTGCAGCCCTTTTTCTACGAGCTCGCCGTACATGTCTTCGCGCGACTTTTTGTCTTCGGCAGCGCTGGGGTTGATGAATTCGTACTGAATATTTTCTCCGCCATAAGCGCGCATCTCATCGAGCTTCTCTTTTACGGCTTGGCTCAGGCGCTGATAGTCGGCGGGAAAATCTCCTTCCAAAAACACCTTGATGTAAACCACATCGTCAAGCGACTCTACCAAATCAATGGTTGTAGGAGTAAGCGTGTGGCGCTTTTCTTCTGTAAGGTCGAAGCGGTGAAATACAAAACTGCTGATGTAGGCGAGCAAAAAGAATAATGCGATACCCAAAAGGGTCTCTATCCAAATTCTGCTCTTTTCTGCCGTTCGTTTTTTCATGACCACTTTCTGCTTTGCAATACCGTACGGGTAAGAATGATGAAAATGCCCGAAAGCGAAACAAAGTAGATCACATCGCGGGTATCAATCACACCGCGACTCATGGAGTCGTAGTGTTCTGCAATGCTGAGTTTTTCCACAAACCGGTCAAAAGCTCCCAACAATTCAAAAGAAGCGATTTGCTGAAGACCGCTATAGCAAACGAAACACAGGAAAAGTGCAAGGATAAAAGACACCACCTGATTATCGCTTACCGAGGATGCAAAAATGCCTATCGCCGTGAATCCCGCTCCCAAAAATAACAAGCCGAGATATGATCCCCACGTGCCGCCGTGATCGATGTTTCCAACCGGATTTCCCAATTGAATTACGCTGAAGTAATAAATCAATGTGGGGATGAGTGCTAACAGCACCAGAAAGACTCCCGCCAGGTATTTGGCCAATACAATCTGTATGTCGGTTAATGGCCGGGTAAAGAGCAATTCAATCGTTCCGGTTCGCTTTTCTTCCGAGAATGAACGCATGGTAATGGCCGGAACCAAAAACATAAAAACCCATGGAGCAATATAAAAAAGGGTGCTCAAGGTGGCGTACCCCTGATCTAAAACATGCAGGTTTCCCTGGAAGCCCCACATAAACAAACCCGTGAGCAAAAGGAATACGGCGATTACCATATAACCAATCACAGAACTGAGAAAACTACTGATTTCTTTTCGGAGCAAAGCCCACATTGGCTCTTGGATTTTAGCCGTCAAAGATACATTTTTTGAAAGCCTGTGG
>JAIVHP010000353.1 GCA_020201045.1 Flavobacteriales bacterium | reverse complement strand
TCATTGAACAATGTATAAAACGTGCACCCAGGTAGAACTAACCCAGCAAAAATTTACCTACATTTAGTTTGAATAATTCAGTTGTAAATCAATTGGATGTGCCTGTGCAGTCTGATTTAAACCCCATTTTAAAGCAGTTCTTCCAACCAAAACCAAACGAAAATGAAACGCAATTCTACCCTCGTCTTATTACTTGTGAGCCTTGTTCTGACTTCGCTGGCCATAGATCATTTATACGCCTGCACCCGGGTGGTTTACAAGGGCCTTGATAGAACAATTTTTACCGCGAGATCGATGGATTGGAAAGGTGAAATTCCCGCCAACCTGTGGGTTTTTCCAAGAGGGATGACGAGAGAAGGTGAAGCGGGCAGTTCGTCTGTAAAGTGGAAATCCAAATACGGCAGCGTCATAACCAGTTCATGGGATATCGCTTCGTCTGATGGCATGAACGAAAAGGGTTTGGTTGGAAACCTTCTTTGGCTTGCCGAATCGGGATTTCCCGATTACGAAAAGGATTCAGACCAACCCGTGCTCGCCCTTTCCCTCTGGTTGCAATACGTTTTAGACAACTTTGCCACGGTTGCGGAAGCCGTTGAATTTCTAGAGAAAGAAACGTTTGTGGTAGCATCTGCAAATATTCCCGGTACTGATCGTTTTGCTACCGTTCACCTGTCCATTTCCGATGCATCGGGCGACAATGCCATCTTCGAGTACATCGATGGCAAGCTCGAAATTCATCACGATGAGTCGTATGTAACTATGACCAATTCCCCGGTTTTTGAAGAGCAGCTTGCCATAAACACTTATTGGAAAGGGATACCAGGAACAATCATGCTTCCCGGAACCAACAGGGCAGCCGATAGATTTGTGAGGGCTTCGTACTACATCGATGCCATCCCCAAAACCGACAATACACGGGTGGCGCTTTCAAGCGTTTTCGGGGTAATCAGAAACTGCTCCGTGCCACTCGGAATCTCTTCTGAAGATGAGCCAAATATTTCATCCACCCGCTGGCGCACGGTATCTGACCAAAAAAACCTGGTTTATTATTTCGACAATGTATTGAATCCCAATGTGGTTTGGGTTGAATTCGATAAACTTGACTTTAGTGAAAAAGGAGATGTTAAAATGCTGCCTTTAGCCAAAAACGAAAACTATTCGGGTGAATCTTCGATGAGTTTTAAAGAAGCAAAACCTTTTGCATTTGCCGGACTTGAATAGAAGGTTGAAGTCTCTTGGGGAGCTTCAAACAGGCGTCACTTCTCTGCGACCTGGTGACGCTAAACGCGGAGCTTTTTAAGGGAACTATTCTTTTAACCCGCTCATTCTTTATCGGTTTACGGCGAGAAGTCGTTTTCCAATAATTATTCTATTTTTGAAAAAAACCAATGTGGCGATGAAAAGAATAATCACTTTTATTTGTTTGTCCGTACTCATTTCTTCGTGTGCCTTTCACGAAGGTATCATGACCAGCAGTGCCTCGCTCACCGATGGCGATTTTAGAGTGGTGCGATTCGTTTCCGGATCTGCCAAAACGGTTCATATTTTTGGAATAGGCGGGCTAAAACCAAAAGCGCTTATGTATGAAGCCAAAAAGGACATGTACCTTAACTTCCCGCTAAAAGAAGGGCAGGTTTATGCCAATATCTCATCCGATTTCAAGCGTTCCTATTTCCCTTTTGTAGGAGTTACCCGGGCTACGATTACCGCAGATATCGTAGAATTCAATCCTTCAGAAGACGAAAAGAAGAACAATGTCTTCAACGATTTAAGAAATAAACGCGAAACCGAGCTTCTACAACAAAAAACCTTCGTCCTTTTTGCGGATACCGTTGGGGTTTGGATTGGCGGAGAATTAAACAAAATGGAAGTTGTTTCCAACGAGAATACCAATTCCATTATCTTAAAAGGGAGTAACAATACCGAATTTATCTATGGCGAAGAGCAAATTTTTCTATTGAAACCGGGTATCTATGAGTTCACCCACGGCTTTGATGTGGAGCAATCTGTGCAGTGGAAAGAGTACGGGCAGAATCGCGCAGGGGTTATCGTCGGAATCAATCCGAAGTGGGCGGTTATCAAATCGGGAAATGATTTGATTAACGTTAAAGCTAAACATCTTGAAGATTTTAAGATTCCAGATGAAGAATAGGCTATAAGGATGAATACTCCTTAACCCGTTTTAGCCAACACCAAACTCACTTTGGTTTTATCTTCAAAATCAATCAAGTGTCCTGGATCTGCTTGAACCGATAGCGGTTTTTCGCAATGATCGGGTTAAGGCCTTTTTATTACATTCGTGTCTATCCGTTCGAAAAAGCGGATCGTAAAACCCTTAAAGTTGACGATGCGATGAAAAGAATTACAATCTACCTATGTTTATCAGTGCTTTTGGCCTCTTGTGCTTTTCACGAAGGAATGATCTCGGGAAGCGCAGCGCTTACAAATGGAGATTTTCGCGTGCTGAGAATCGCCCAGGGATCCGCTAAAACCGTTCATGTTTTAGGTATAGGCGGTCTTGATCCACAGGCGCTGGTTTATGAAGCAAAACTGGATATGCATTACAATAACCCTTTGAATCCGGGGCAGGTTTTTGCAAATTTTACGGTCGACTTTAAGCGTTCTTTTTTTCCGTTGGTCGGAACCACAATCGCAACGGTAACCGCTGAGGTTATAGAGTTTAATCCAGCGGATGTGGAAAAAGCAGACAATTATTACAAGCAACAAATGGAGGAGAAGGAGCGATTGGAAAGGTTAGACGGCAAATCTTTCCTGGTTACGGGTGATTCCGTTGGTGTCCACTTTTCGGGAAAATTCCATCGGATGAAAGCCCTTGAATTGGTTGGCTCTAATGCATCCAAAATTGAATCGGAAAACGGTTCAACATTCATATTCAACCTGAGTGACTTATACCTTATCGAACCTGAAAAAGGGTTGCGTAAGCATCGCTTTGAAGTGGGGCAAGATGTGGAGATTTTGGAAAATGGCAAACGAAAGTCAGGTGTAATTGAAGGAATTAATCCTGAAAGTGCGGTAGTTAGAAGAGATTCTGAATTGGTATTTGTTAAAATCAAAGAGCTATTATTGCCCGAAACCGATTAAAACTCACGGCTACTTTTACATCTATCTGCATAGAGCCAGATTAACAGGGGTTTTATGCCGGCACCCTGCCCGGGATGATGTTAAGATGTGAATTAATCCCCAGCGCTAATTTCAATAAGCTTTATCTCGTCAATCAAAGCTTCGCCTGTTCCAGAAAAGCGGAAGGCCATCTGTTTGATATTGCCAAAGTTTGCATCGGATGGGAAGGCGGATAGCGGAATGGTAACCTTGATCCAGTCATTTCCCGGGCTTGCGTTGGCAAGAAATTCGGATTTGATTTTCACGAACGTGTAAGCCCTGTCGTAGTCTTCCATCCCCATCTCAATTTGTTCAGCTTTGCCGCCTTCTAATTTTAGTTGGAACTGGAAAGCGCGTGTTTCGAGCTTTTTCTTCATATCAATGGGATGCCACTTGTTCCAACTCGCTCCAAACATGGTGAGTTCGCAATTGTCGGCATCGATCCATCTGGCGTGGATGGCGCGTTCTCCGCTAAAGGGACTTTCTTCGGTGATTGAGAATTCCTGACATGCGTCCGAAATAAATCCCCAACTGTTCTTATTGATGAATTCGTCGTCAAAAATAGTGAGCGGTGTTCGCAAGGGATCGGGGAGGGTTTCTTCTTCCATCCAGGGCTCCACCGGTTCCGGATCGTAAAATATAAGCCGAATATCGTCGATGTACACGTCGCCACTCTGTTGAAGTTCGAGCTGAAGCTGTTTAATATTACCCGCGTTGAGCCCTTCGGTTTCCAGATCGAAATCTTTGAGTGGAACCGTTACGCGTTGCCACTCATCGTCTATGGTGGTGCGCTCAAAGTACCTGTTATCGGTGTAAGCGAAGCCCATTCCACCGCTGTAATCTTCGAGTGTGAGGACGATAGGAAGGCCAAACATTCGCTCGCCTTTGGCCTTTACGTGCATCTCAATAGCCGCATAATCCATTAACGGCACGAGGTTTTTGCCTGCGTAGCCATCCCAACCTATTCCAATACCGGCAAACTCACATCCCGGTTCGTTGCGGTTCCACGAAACCGCAATGGCTTCATTACCCGAATACGTTTCATCGGATGTAAGGCTGGCATCTTTGCATACTGTTTTTTCGAGCCCCCACATATCCGTTGCGTTGTCGGCATAAATAACCGGTTCAACTACCGCATTTATGGAAGCGGGTTTTTCAATCTTCGGCAAAGGTTCTACACCGTCGTATAAGGTAGCTTCCTTAAACTGTACACAGCCGCTGAGAAAGGCTGTAATAAACAGCAAAACGGCAAATCGCGATATGTGTTCTTCTTTTCTCATCAGAGTTGAAATGGTGCTCCAGCGGTGAATGTCAAGTAATCTATCCCAAATTGTACTTCCAATGGCGGGTTGGGTTGGTTGTTCATATCAGAAATGAGCAGCACACGAATGGTGACGATTTTCTGCAACTGCGCCTGCGACATACC
>JAIVHP010000109.1 GCA_020201045.1 Flavobacteriales bacterium | reverse complement strand
CGTTTGAATTGCCCTCTATGGCAAATGTCAAGCCCCTGGTTGAAAAAGCGCCAAAACTCTGTCCCGCCGAACCCTTAAAATTGATTGTCAGGGTATCTTCAGGCAATCCCTGGGCTCCGTAAATTTTTGAAATCTCATTGCTCAAAATAGCGCCAAACGCCCTGTCGCGATTGGTTATTTTCGACTTAAGCACTGTCTTCTCCTTACGAAATAAGGCTGGATGCGCCTTTCGGAGAATCTTGAAGTCTAAAACCTTCTTTAAATTATGGTTTTGCTTTTGGGTATTGCACAACTTTGTGCCTTCTGGAACAGGCACCTGGTGCAAAATTGGCGATAGATCTAAGCCCAGAGCCTTGTAATGTTGAATGGTTTTGTTTCGGTTCAACTTGTGTACTTGTCCCACCATTTCATCTACGGTTCTGAAACCCAATTGCGCCATAATTTCGCGAAATTCCTGTGCTATGAAATACATGAAATTGACCACGTGCTCCGGCGTACCCCTGAACTTTTTCCGCAACTCGGGGTTCTGAGTGGCGATGCCCACCGGACAGGTATTTAAATGGCAAGCCCGCATCATGATGCAACCCGAAGCTACCAAAGGTGCGGTGGCAAACCCAAATTCTTCTGCACCCAATAGGCAGGCAATGGCTACGTCTCTACCTGTCTTCATTTGGCCGTCGCATTCCACTACTACCCGATTTCTCAAGTCGTTCATCACCAGGGTCTGTTGCGTTTCAGCCAAACCGAGTTCCCAGGGTAGGCCCGCGTGTTTTAACGATGTTAAAGGGGTAGCCCCTGTACCCCCGTCGTGACCCGAAATGAGAATCACGTCTCCTTTGGCTTTTGCCACACCGGCGGCTACGGTGCCTACTCCCACTTCAGAAACGAGTTTTACATTGATCCGCGCTTTGCGATTGGCCGATTTGAGGTCGTAGATTAACTGCGACAAGTCTTCAATAGAATAAATATCGTGGTGTGGTGGCGGCGAGATCAACCCGACATAGGGAGTAGAATTTCGGGTCTTGGCAATATCCGGGTTCACCTTCGGGCCGGGCAGCTGGCCACCTTCTCCCGGTTTGGCTCCCTGGGCCATTTTTATTTGAATTTCGGAGGCATTTGTCAGGTAATTGGAAGTAACTCCAAAGCGGCCTGAAGCCACTTGTTTAATGGCTGAATTCTTCCAGTCGCCGTTGGCCTGTTTATAAAAACGCTCTTCATCTTCACCCCCTTCACCCGAATTGCTTTTTCCACCAATTCGATTCATGGCAATGGCTAAATTTTCATGGGCTTCTTTGCTGATGGAGCCGTAAGACATTGCTCCCGTCTTGAATCGCTTGACAATTTTCGTCCTGGGTTCCACCTCGTCTATCGGAATAGGGTCGAAATTGGCAAACTCAAACAAGCCTCTAATAGTCATCAGCTGCTTTGTCTGCTCGTTGATCAAATCCGAGTATTCCTTGTAGGCTTCGAACTTATTGCCGCGAACCGCCTCCTGCAATTTAGCAACCGTGAGTGGATGAAATGCATGCTTTTCGCCGTGACGCCGCCATTTGTAATGCCCGCCAAAATCCAGTTCCAGATCGGCATCCACACGCTCTGTTTTGTATGCTTTTCGATGACGCCTGGAAATTTCTTTTTCTATTTCGCGCAATCCAATCCCCTGAATTCTCGTGACCGTATTCGGGAAATAGGCATTGACTACTGCCGTGTTCAAACCGACACATTCAAACAATTGCGAACCTCTGTAGGAATTGAGCGTAGAGATCCCAATCTTATTCATGACCTTGAGTATGCCTTGCCCAATGGCCTTGTTGTAATTTTTGATAGCAGTTAGGTATTCAATGCCTTGAATTTCACTGGCCGCTACCTGGTCTTGAACTATCTCGTTTACAATGTATGGATTGATGGCGCTGGCACCGTACCCAAAAAGTAGGGCAAAGTGATGTACCTCGCGCGGCTCGGCTGATTCAATAATAAGATTCACCTTAGCGCGCTTACCCAATTTGTGCAATTCATGGTTTACGTAAGAGCATGCTAACAGTGCGGGTATCGGTGCCATTTTCTCATTCACTCCTCTATCGGAAAGGATGATGATATTTCCCCCTTCGTCTATGGCATTGGAAGCTCGCGCAATTAAATTGATCAGAGCCCGCTCCAGTTCGTTCAAGCCCTTTTCTACCTCGTATAAAATGGGAATCGTAGTTACCACGAAATTTGGATTATTTCGGTAATTTTTGATTTTATCCAGGTCGTGTTTGGATATGACGGGGTTCTGAATTTTCAGCTTTCGGCATTGGTCTTCACTGATTGAGAATATATTTCTGTCTTCACCTAATGTGAGACTTATATCAGTAATCAGCTTCTCGCGAATACCGTCTAACGGCGGATTTGTAACCTGGGCAAATTGCTGCTTGAAGTAATTATAGATCAATTGTGGCTTGTCCGAAAGCACGGCAATGGGGGTATCATTCCCCATAGATCCAATAGGCTCTTTGGCATTTAAAGCCATCGGATTGATAATAATGTTTAAGTCTTCCTGGGTATATCCGAATACGATTTGACGCTTGGATAAGTCGTCTTCGTCATGTTCAATGGGCCCTTTCTTTGCGGCAATATCAGCGAGATGCACCAGGTTTTTGTCCAGCCACGCTCTGTAAGGGTATTTAGATACCACATTGGCCTTCACCTCTTCATCGTCTATAATTCGACCTTCATTCATATCTACCAGAAACATCTTTCCCGGTTCCAATCGACCATGGCGCTCGATGTTTTTCGGGTCTATATCAATCACACCTGTTTCGGATGACATGATAACGAAGCCGTCTTTGGTAACTGAATAGCGCGAAGGGCGCAAGCCGTTTCTGTCCAGCACTGCACCGATGTAGTTTCCATCGGTAAAGGGAATGGAAGCGGGACCATCCCAAGGTTCCATCACACAAGAATTGTATTCGTAAAAGGCGCGTTTCTCATCAGTCATATCGGGGTTGTGTTCCCATGCTTCGGGCACAAGCATCATCATAACTTCGGGAAGAGACCTTCCAGTCATGAGCAAAAGTTCAACCACCATATCCATCGATGCGGAATCTGATTTGCCCGGAAGTACAACGGGAAAGATGCTCTTGATTTCATCTCCAAACCAATCGCTTTCCATCAATTCCTGGCGCGATAATAAGCGCGAAACATTTCCCCGCAGCGTGTTGATTTCACCATTGTGGCACATATACCTAAAAGGCTGAGCCAAATCCCAGGTAGGAAAGGTATTGGTAGAAAAGCGCTGGTGCACCAGAGCCAATCTCGTTACCAACGTAGTATCTTGCAAGTCCGTGTAGTATAGTTTGATGTCTTCGGGGATTAGCAACCCCTTGTAGATGATTGTTTTTGCGGAAAGACTTGGCAAATAGAAAAAAGAACTTTCCGATAGTTTGGAATTTGCAATTAGGTGTTCCGTCTGTTTTCTTGCGGTAAATAGCTTCAGGTTGAACTCGAAGTCTGACGCTGCGTCATGGCCTTTGCCTATAAAAACCTGCTTGATAAAGGGTTCAGTCTCTGCGGCAATTTCACCGATGATTGAAGAATCTACAGGAACCTTCCGCCAGCCCAGAATCTCAAGGCCCTGTTTGCGCATATTCTGTTCGAGCTTATCTACGCAGTATTGCCGCTGGTTTTTTCGTTTGGGTAAAAACACGTTACTCACTGCATAGGCTCCTGCTGCGGGTAAGTCGAATTGGCAATTCGCGACGAAAAAGTCGTGCGGAATATCAATGAGAATTCCGGCTCCATCACCTGTCTTTCCATCAGAACTAACGGCACCGCGGTGCTCCAGCTTCTCCAGAATTTCCAAAGCATTGTGGATGATGCGGTTGGATCTTACTCCTTTTAAGCTGCATATAAATCCAGCTCCACAATTGTCGTGTTCAAATTCGGGCCAATAAAGACCTTGTTGCTTTGGCATGTATTTTTGATTGTATTATTCAACGTAAGGTTCCAATTCTTCGGAACTGGATTTTAATTCACAAACAGTTTAGAAACTTCAAAAGTTCAATATTTTTTCGATAATCACTAACAGACTTATGCATTTCAATTTTAAATAATGCAATATATTCATCTAAAAGGTGTAATCAGTAAAATATTTTGATTCACGTTGGGTCGTGGTTTGTGGTAGTTCATTTTTTCATTTCCGATCTATATGATCCCGGCATACGATCATTCTTAAACAGCTATCCGTAAAAGAAGTCTCATATTATAAAGGATGACTAAATTTTTATATAATAATTGTGATTAGCTTCTTTCCAGCGCATTCACCGTTCGCATATCGTAAACCTGCAACGCGTAGATGCCGTGATGGCGATAATCGGCAAAGCCAACCTGCCTCTGAGCCCGGCGCTGAAGGGAGAGTTTATGAGGCGGTTGAATGCGGTTTAGGAGGTTCGCTTGCAGCTGAGAAACGTGGAGCATTTCGGAGCACTTTCCTGTCCTCCCCACTTAACTTCCATGCCTCCGGCAGGTAAACCGTCAGGCAAGTTCTTTTCTTAGGTGCTGTTAGGGCGTTGTGCCTATTATTCTATTTAATTAATC
>JAIVHP010000009.1 GCA_020201045.1 Flavobacteriales bacterium | reverse complement strand
ATACACAACCGTACATCACTACAAATGAAGGTCAGAAAACCTACTACTGTTAATCAGTGCTTTAAGAAATTATAAGGGTGAAAATGGCGGAAATCATGATCAGGAGAGCCAAGTTGGGTTAAAATTCTTACGAGTATTGAAGTCTTTTAAAGGTCGCTGACCACTTTGAATGACCGAGACCTTACAGGTGTTTGGAAACCTGCCTGGCCGTAGTCACAAAAATCACTTGAATAAAGGAGACGCGAAAAGCGCATCACTCCTTTGGATGGCGAAGCAGCCGGTAATACCACCGCTTTAATTTACTGGTATCGACACCGAGATAAAATAAAGAAAACACCAAAAAATTAGACAAGTTGACCCTAACGTAGCTATTGTGCTCGTATTTACGCGCGGATACCAGCATGTAATCGGGTAGAATGTGAAAATCTGCATGAGCTTTTGCCCTGCGAATAATATCGTAGTCTTCCATCACTGCCATGGTCTCATCAAAGCCGTTGAGTTTATCAAAAAGATTGCGGCTGATAAAAAGGGATTGGTCTCCGCCGCGAAACATCATAAATGGCAACCGGGTGCACCAGGCATTAAACTGCAAAGACCTTCGTGTGGTATTAAACTTATATCGAAAACACCCCACTTCTACCCCATTTAAATCTACGTTTTTAGATATCGTTTCGAGAAATGAGTTCGGCGGAAGGGTATCCGCGTGGAGAAAACAGAGAATAGGTGCTTTGGCTTCTCGCGATCCTCGATTCATTTGGTGCGCTCTGGAAGCTATTGATGTGGAAATAACGCGAGCTCCTTGTTCTACAGCTATTTCCCTGGTGCGGTCGCGGCTGTCGGCATCGACAACAATAAGTTCGAAACGCACTTTACTGTCGCTTAAACGACCAATGGTATCACCAATGCACTTCTCTTCGTTTAGTGTGGGAATAATTACGGATATTTCGGGTAGGGTTTCCGACAAAAGACACAGAATTCTGGTTGGTAAATCTAAAACCAATCTTTGATTCGTAGCTTATATACTTCACAACCTTTAAAATAGATTTATGAACCGCCTTTTAATCTTATTTTTTATTTCATTTTGCTCTGTAGGGTGCACAGATGCTTCAGGTGTAATTTCCACTTCCGAACCGGTGAGCCATGCCATTTGGGACGGGCTATTGAAAAAGCACGTAAACGAGAAGGGAATGGTAAATTACAAAGGGTTTATCAGCGATAGCCTTGAGCTGAACAAGTATCTGGCTATTTTGGAGTCTAACCATCCCAACAAGGCTAACTGGGGCAAAGACCAACAGTTGGCCTACTGGATAAATGCGTACAACGCTTTTACCATTCGGCTAATTATTCGCAATTATCCGGTGGAATCGATAAAAGACATTGCCGGTGGGATTCCATTCATAAATACACCGTGGGATGTAAAGTTTATTAACATCGAAAACGAGAATTACGACTTAAATAATATTGAGCACGGAATTATCAGAAAGGATTTTAACGAGCCGAGAATTCACTTTGCGCTTGTTTGCGCTGCGGTAAGTTGCCCGCGACTTCGGCGTGAAGCATACACCGCTGCGCAACTCGATTCGCAGTTAAACGAAGAAGCGGTCTATTTCTTTAACAATCCCGAAAAGAATAAAGTCTCGGCTAAGAGCGCTGACTTATCGAAATTAATGAAATGGTATAGAGGCGACTTTAAAGATGCCGCGCCGGATATCGTTACCTATGTAAACCGATACAGCAAAACCAAAATGGATAGCGATGCCGATATCAATTACCTCGACTACAGTTGGGAGCTGAATGAACAGTAACTGCTTAAGCGTCTTTGCCTAGGCTTCTTCCAGATATTCTTCGCCGGTTTTAATTGGCGGTAGGTTTTCCATTTCACGCTCTTCAAATATTCGGCTTTTTATTACAAATCTTTTGCCGGTGGGGATCTCGAGTGAAAAGCTGGCACCACGCCCTTCCGTTACATCAAGGGTTAGATGGGTGTGTTTCCAATACTCAAACTGATCGGCCGACATAAAAAAATCGCATTCGGCAATGGTTCCCAGCCAAACATCAGACAAACCCACTTTAAAGTCGCCCTTGGCAAAACACATGGGACTGGAACCGTCGCAGCATCCACCACTTTGGTGGAACATCAGTTCTCCGTGTACTTCTTTCAATTCAGAAATAAGCTCAAATGCTTCCGAACTCAAATCAATTCTGCTTGTCGTCATAAAATATTGTTTTGTGTTTTCCTTCCCGAGGTTTCGGGAAAAGACATCGATAATCAAAATAAATAGAGCTCTTCACCCTTTACAGGTGAAGAGCCCAATTCAGCTTTCTAAAAGAAACCGAGTTTGTTCTTATCGTAAGAAATAAGCATGTTTTTGTTTTGGCGGTAGTGATTGAGCATCATCAGGTGATTCTCCCGTCCGAAGCCCGACTTCTTGTATCCGCCAAAAGGCGCGTGTGCCGGGTAGTTGTGGTAGGAATTCACCCATACCCTACCGGCTTTAATTGCCCGCGGTACGCGATAGAGCTCATGGCCATCGCGCGTCCAAACACCAGCGCCAAGTCCGTATAAGGTGTCGTTTGAAATCTCAATGGCTTCTTCTACCGTTTTGAAAGTGGTTACGGCCAGCACCGGACCAAAAATTTCTTCCTGAAATACGCGCATTTTATTGTGCCCTTTCATGATAGTCGGCTTTATGTAAAAACCGTTTTCCAACCCGCTGTTTAGGTTTGCGGGACCGCCACCGGTGAGTACTTCGGCACCTTCTTGTTTTCCAATATCGATGTAGTTCAATACTTTCTCAAATTGGTCTTTAGATGCCTGAGCTCCCATCATGGTATTGGTGTCGAGCGGATTTCCCATTTGAATGGCTTCCGTTCGCTGAATCACCCTATCCATAAATTTCTCGTAGATAGACTCGTGAACGAGCATTCTGCTGGGGCAGGTGCAAATTTCTCCCTGATTCAAAGCAAACATCACAGCACCTTCGATGCATTTGTCGAGAAATGCATCGTCGTGATCCATTACAGATGGAAAGAATACGTTTGGCGATTTGCCGCCTAATTCCATTGTTACAGGATTCAGGTTTTCTGATGCATATTGCATAATCAGCCTTCCCGTGGTGGTTTCGCCGGTAAAGGCTACTTTATCTACCCGCGGCGATTGGGCGAGCGGCTTACCCGCTTCCGGGCCGAACCCGTTAACGATATTCAATACGCCATCGGGAATTAAATCGCCGATAAGCTCCATAAGCACCATAATGGATGCAGGTGTTTGTTCGGCTGGTTTAACGATGGTGCAATTACCCGCAGCGAGTGCCGGAGCAATTTTCCAGGTTGCCATCAGCAGTGGAAAGTTCCAGGGAATGATCTGAGCCACAACTCCGAGGGGTTCTTTGATATTCATGGAAATGGTGTGCTCATCCAGTTCGGATACAGAACCTTCTTCGGCTCTGATTACCCCTGCGAAATAGCGAAAGTGATCTACAACGAGAGCCAGGTCGGCGTTGATGGTTTCGCGAACGGCCTTACCGTTATCAATGGTTTCTACGCGGGCCAAATACTCGAGGTTGTCTTCAATTTTGGCTGCGACTTTCAGGAGAATATTGCTTCGCTCAGTTGCCGAAGTTTTTCCCCAGGTTTCAAACGCTTTGTGCGCTGCGTCTAGCGCCAGTTCAACATCGGCGGCTTTGCTTCGCGCTACTTTGGTAAACACTTTCCCATCTACGGGGCTAATTACATCGAAATAAGTACCATCTGATGGCGGGACAAACTTCCCTCCTATGTAATTATCGTAATGTGGTTTAAAGCTCGGACGTTCGAGAACCGACGTCGGCTTTTCTGCTGTTTGTGTAGACATAACATTATTGTTTTTTAGTTCGGATGTAAGGAATGTAGAATAAAGCAAACTGCGATACGCGTTCGTCTCAATGATTAGCACGATAGTCTCAAAATTTATTAAAATATTGTCGGTAAGGGCTTAAATGTGTACATTGAACACGGTAAATAAATACGAGAGAACACATGCTTAATGCCTTAAATTTAAAGCAGAAGCACAAAATTTTCAGCACGCCAAAAACAGATTTGGAGCACCGCACGGCTCACAATTCAGACCATGCGGTTCTAAATGTTTTTGAAACCCGTGATGCGGCCTATAATTTCGACTTGAAGTTTGATAACCCAGTCGTAGTGAGTATGATCAGTGGGAAGAAAATTATGCATCTGCGTTCCAAGAACGACTTCGAATTTTTACCGGGAGAAACCATCGTGATGCCCACCAATGAACTGATGAGCATTGATTTTCCGGAAGCATCCCGGAGTAATCCCACCCAGTGTATGGCACTCGAGATAAGCAACGGTTTTGTAAGGCAAACGCTCAATTGGCTAAACGAGCAATATCCCAAGGTAGACGATGGGCAGTGGGATTGGTCTCAGGAAAACTTTCACTTTAGCCATAACTTCGAAATTCAAAACAACATCAATCGATTGATAAATGTAATGGTGTCAGACGGTTTTGGGAAAGAGCTGAAAGCATCAAACACCACAAAAGAATTGATCGCCTTTTTGATGCAGACCCATGCTAGGCAGTTTTTATTGAGCAATTACTCGAATTTATCTACCCGAAACCGGCTGGCCTACATTGTAGAGTACATTCGAAAAAACATACGCAAAAAACTTTCAGTAAGCGAATTAGCCGACAAGGCCTGTTTATCAAGAGCTCAGTTTTACAGAGCGTTTCAGCGCGAATTGGGCGAAACGCCGGTGCAGTTTATAAACCGGGAGCGATTGGAATTGGCAAAACAGCACTTTCTCGCAAAAGATGCTTCCGCCACAGATGTGTGTTATTACGCTGGGTTTGCGAGCCTAAATTATTTTTCGAGAATATTTAAAAAATACGAAGGTGTAAGCCCGACTGTTTGGAAGAAAAAGCAATTGAATAGAATCTATTCTTAAAACGCTTCACCAATCGTTAGGTAGAAAGCCGGCTGACCATTCCCAACTCCCACGTCAAATCTAATTTTAATCCGCTCTTCTTTGTTTAAGGTGTAGCGTACACCCCCACCCCAAGTATTTCGCAAGTTGCCTAACGAAAGCCGGTTATACCTTTGGGCCACCATTCCGAGTGCAGCAAACCCCACTACCCCAAATCTACCGTAAACATGCCTTCTGTATTCCGCCTGTATCGAAGCCGAGTTTTTATCGCGATACCGTCCTTCGTAAAAACCGCGGTGAAGCTTGGTGCCACCCAATAAGGCGAGAGAAATAAAAGGCGCGGATCCCCGAATTGATTCGGTGAAAAATTGGAGAGCTACAACCCCGTCCTTTCCGGTTTTGAAAAATTTTCTCAGATCCAGCCGCGTTCTGTTATAAGAAAAATCACTGTATAAATCCATCCGATGAAAATCGAGCGTAAACTCTGCATAAGTTCCCTCAGTGGTTGAAAGGTAGTTATCGCGACTGTCGTAGTTTAGAATGAGCCCTACCCCGGTGTTTAAGCCGCCATTCGTCCCAGCCACGTTGTTATCTGCCAACCTTCCATCTGGATCTAAATCCGTTATTTCAAAATCATCTGCTATGATGCGAATTCCGGCGTAAAACCCCAGGTCAAACTCTCGCATTGCCGTGATCCGAAGCCTCGGGTAAGTTACACCATAGAGCTCTTCAAAATCTTGCGGAATATCATTTCCCACGCCGTAGTAAAAGTAGTTGTAGCGGTACCAGCCCAATTCCCCAAAAACTGTGTATAGCTCTTCTTTCCACCAGGTTTGAAAGGGAAGGTAAGCTAAAACTTGATCTTCTACCGTATATGCAAATGCGGGCTGCACCTGAGAAGGACGAGACTCATCCGACTCCCGTTTAAAGCGCCAGGTAAAAACCCCAGCCGCTCCAAATCCCCATCGCGTTTCGGGCGTGTAAAAAACAACGGGCAAGCCAAATATGGAAGTCCGCGATGAATCGGTGACCACCTGAGAAGAATCCGTATCCGCTTGAGCGGATAAACCCAGCGAAACGAAAACCAACATGGACGAACAGAAAAACCTGAGCAGGAAATACTTCAAGATATTATTATCGGAATTTACGTTTCTCACGAGTGCTTTGCAGCTCCAAATTTCTAAACAGATACGCCGCAAGATAATCAATCAGATTTCACCTAAAATCAAAAAAGCCAGACTGCAATGGAGTCTGGCTTTACTTTGTTGGTGCCCAGGACTGGATTCGAACCAGCACGAGCGTAGCTCACTACCCCCTCAAGATAGCGTGTCTACCAATTTCACCACCTGGGCAATGCGAGCGCAAAAGTATATAATTCTATTTAACTTTTCGCCCTTCGGCCAATACCAAAATTTAAAAATTCACATTCAACCTGAATTAACCGCCCACTCTTGGAAAAAAATAAACATATTTCTTTGAATTAAGTTATGAAACATATCTTTGTATTAAACCAATGAGCATGCAACACAAGCCAAAAGAGCAGGGTACAACAGCCTTATTTAGAAATCCAGTACTTGAAAAATTAGCTCGTACCCACATTTCTATACCGCTAACCATTTATTTTTTTGGCTGCGCAACCTTGCTGTACATTAATTTTTCGAACGGTTACACTTCAGTTGCAGAAGGTATCGGGGTGTTTTTTGCCGGTTTGGTTTTTTGGACTTGGTTTGAATACTTCATGCACAAACGCATTTTCCACATGCTTCCAACAAATAAAATAAAGAAGCGCATTCAGTATATGTTCCACGGAGTTCACCACGAATTCCCGAGAGATAAAACCCGTTTGGCAATGCCACCGGCAGCTTCGGTGCTTATCCTTACAGGTTTGTTTTTTGTATTTCAACTAATCATGGGAAATTACGCATTTACCTTCCTTCCAGGATTTGTAATTGGTTATTCACTTTATTTGTTTGTTCACTATTCGATTCATGCATTTAAGCCGCCAAAAAATAGTTTGAATGTGCTTTGGATCAACCACAGTATTCACCATTACAAAGACGATACAGTAGCCTTTGGTGTATCCAGCCCGGTGTGGGATGTGATTATTGGAACCATGCCGAAGAAAACCTACAAGCGCAAAAAGAAAAAGCCCACCCGGGAAGAAAACCAGGAGCAAGCCCACGTAAAAGCGGTGGCTTAAGTCTTCTCCAGTTCAAAAAAATCACCTTACTAATTTGTGAGCCGTGCTGATGTAATGTGGGTAAATCGGCTCTCCGGGTCGATCTGCATTTCGCCAGTTTTCACCAAAATTATAGAAGCCTTTTGTACAGTGTTCGATAACGATACTTGGACTATGGCTCGATTTCACCCATGCGTCTTGCGGCCACCAGGCTACATTCTTGAAAATGTAATTTCCATTGGTCATCAACCAAATTGCCGGAATATCGCGGTTTCCATGTTGAAGAAATAAGCCATCTACTTCTACGATGCTGCCGTTGCTCCGAAAGCAGAGCGCCCCTTCTCGGGGCATGTGCTCTAAGTGAAAGTTTTCAATCTTAAAAAGCTTGGCGGTGGTGCAATCCCTGGCGTCGAAGAATACGGCCCTTTTGTTTTCCCATCCTTCCGAAATACAATCTACCAGACGCACACCAGTAGACTGTAAAATCTTAAAAGAAGTTCCCGTGCAGCCTTTGCGATTGTAGACCCGGGTGCTTTTAATGGCGGAGTGATTACACTGCGAATTGTTGAACCCCGCTCCTTCCCACATTCGTTTTTTGCTTCCCTGTTCCAGTCCGCTACGCAATACGATTCCGTCGTGAAAAACATTGGTAACCAGCACTTTTTCAATCGTGCTCATCAGGCAGAAAACCAGATCGATGGCAGCCGTTTTTTGACCTGTAAATTCAATGTTTTCGATAACAGAATTGAAGCTCGACCCGATAAATACACCCCGATCGCCGCCCTGAATTTGTCCGAAATTGCGAATGATATACCGCGTTTTGTTCCACTCCATAGCCTGCTTTTTGTTAGAAGGCATGGAATAAAACAGCGGAACCTGGCCCCCGACTTTAATATTCGACCCCTGCCCGTCTATAATCACCAGCCCGCCCGTCCGGGGCAGAAAAAGGGTGTCGTTAACTGCGTAATCGCCGGGCTCAAAACGAATGCTTTTAATCTGCTTTGAACTTACCTGCTCATTAAAAGCTATTACGACATCCATTCCAGGCTTTATCACAAGTTCTGTATCGCCAGATGCGGGCGTGTCTTTGTAGCGGTCTGTTGTATCGGGAGAAACATTAGATTGTGCATCTTTGTGCTGCAGGCCATTTGCACAGGCCCACAATACGGCAAGTGCTGCTGATGTAAATAAAACGATTAAGGAATTTCTCATGACAAGGTTCTTTGAAGGAACAAAAGTAATAGAGTTGGCAAGTGTTTTAGCAGGCCCTTCTGTAGGAATGTTTTTTTCCGAACTCGGCGCTACCGTTGTGAAGATTGAAAACAAGATCACGGGCGGCGATGTAACCCGCAACTGGAGAACAACCAAAGAGGCATCCGAAGGGCCATCGGCTTATTATTCGGCGATTAATTTTAAGAAGGAAATTCTCTTTTTGGATCTAACAACGGAAGACGGAAAGCAAAAGATCCGGGAAATAGTACAAGATGCGGATATTGTTTTGAGTAACTATTCCAGACGGGTGGCGGAGAAGCTCGGAGTTACCTACGAAGCACTCAGCGCCAATAACGGCGCGTTGATATTTTTACAACTCGACGGTTTTGAAACGCAGAATAAACAGGCTTACGACGTGGTATTGCAAGCCGAAACCGGTTGGATTTCCATGACCGGCTCAACGGGTAATCCGGCAAAGCTTCCCGTAGCATTAATCGATGTAATAGCCGGGCATCAGCTCAAAGAAGCGGCTTTGCTGGCCCTGCTAAAAAGAGAACGAACGGGAAAAGGCTCTTTCGTTTCGTGCAATTTGGAGCGGGCATCACTATCGGCACTGGCAAATCAAGCTACCAATTACCTGATGAACGGCGAAGTTGCCAAACCCATCGGAACGCTCCACCCCAATATTGCGCCCTACGGAGATGCATTTAACACGAGTGATTCAAAGACGCTTGTGCTTGCCGTGGGAAGTGAAGCCCATTTCTCAAGGTTGCTCGAATCGCTTAATCTCGATATGCGCCCCGAATTTGAGACCAATTCCAAAAGGCTCGCTAACCGAACTGATCTGCAGGCTTACCTGAGCCAGCCAATTGCAAAATTGCGCGCCGAAGAACTCGAATCTATCCTTTCAAAAAATGAAATACCATTTGGATTTGTAAGAGACCTTAAGGAAGTGCTGGAATCGCGCGCTGCCCAGGATATGATTCTGGAAGAAACAACTGAGGGAAGAGAGACAAAGCGATTGAGTGGGAACGCCTTTAATTCAGACTTTTTAAATTTTTAGCGATCTGCTTTTTCATCATGCTTAGCAGCCGGTTTCGCGTGTCGTCGGATATTTGCATGGCCAACTTCACCACCTTACCGTGGTATTCAAATGAAATCTTTTCACCTCCCAGCACCCACCAGGAATTTTCGTACGTGTGGGCGAAAGATGTTTTGCTGATTTTTAGCGGCTTTAGATCTGTTATTCCTTCCAAATCAAATTCTCGCGACTTGCCATAGGTAAAGAAACTCCGTTTTAGAACCAGGGTGTTGTTCTGCACCTTGATAAGCTCGTTACCCCCTCGGCGGAACAGCCACACCCTGCCGATTCTCCAGAAATAATAAGCCCAGAAAATGAGAAAGATCAGGTAGATCATTTTGTTCTCCCTGTTGGTGCTGTGCCAGTACTCGTTAAACACCACTCCGCCACAAAAAATCCAGGCGAGTAGCCATGCGGTTAGCAGTGCTTCTTTCCACCGTTCAATCTTGCCTAAAACAATGATTTGAAGGCTTCCCGGCTCCGACCGGTAACTCACTTTTTCGCTTAGTAATTTTACACTCACAATTATAAAGTATGCAGTTCCCGGTTTTTTTCTAAAACGCTATTGTAAAGGTTGGTGTACATCGGCAGAATTTTCTCAATGGAAAAGACTTCAGAGCGCATCTTGGCATTTTTGCGAAACTTCTTGAGCGACTCGTCCGATTCTAATATTTTCAGCGAATTTGCGGCCATATTATCTACATCGCCTACTTCACTCAAAAAGCCCGAAACGCCGTGTTCAATTACTTCGGGTATTCCACCTGCACGGGTCGCAATAACTGGAACTCCCGTTGCCAGGGCTTCCAGCGCAGCAAGTCCAAAACTCTCCGACTCCGAAGGCAAGATGAACAGGTCTGAGATGCAAAGCACTTCTTCGGGTTTTTTCAATTTGCCGATAATGTGCGTGTGTTTGCAGGTACCCATGTCGCGGCAGAGCTGCTCTACTTTATACCGATCAGGTCCATCGCCAATAAGCAAAAGCTTTGCCGGCATGGCATCTGAAATATGCTTAAACACCCGAACAACATCCGCCACTCTTTTGACCGGTCTGAAATTGGATATATGTGTGATGATACGCTCGCCATTGGGTGCGTATTCGGCTTTAAAGTCTTTTTCGGGCTTGGGTAAATAATGCTCCGGCTCAATGAAGTTTGGAATTACTTCTATATCGCGCGTAATTTCAAAGTGGTTGTAGGTATCGCTTTTAAGGCTTTGCGAAACTGCCGTTACGGCGTCGCTGCTATTAATTGCGTAGGTAATGGCCGGTGCGAATGAAGGGTCGCGTCCCACCAGCGTGATATCCGTGCCGTGTAGGGTGGTGATAAAGGGAATGTGAATTCCCTGCGATGCGAGAATCTGTTTTGCCATTAGCGCCGCTGAAGCATGCGGTATCGCGTAGTGAACGTGCAGCAAATCCAGTTTTTCGAACTTCACTACATCTACCAACTTACTGGCGAGCACTGTTTCGTAAGGCGGATAATCGAACAAAGGATAATCTGACACATTTACTTCGTGGTAATACAAGTTTTTGGTAAATGAACCCAGACGTACCGGCTGGTTGTATGTGATAAAATGCACTTCGTGCCCCCGCTCAGACAACGCCTTACCCAATTCTGTTGCTACAACTCCACTCCCACCAAAAGTTGGGTAGAGTACAATTCCAATCTTCATAATTTTTTTCTCTCGCGCAAAGATAAGCACCACGGCTCTATATTTTGGTCTTTCCGCACATAAGCACTCTAAACCACTGATAATAGACTATGTTCACTTCGTAAAACTTTTTGACCACTTCTTAAAGACTTTACTACTTTTCGCCAGTAAACAAACCAACCATGGCAAAAATCAGGATAGAAAATCTTTCTAAAACGTATCCCAACGGCGTAAAGGCGCTAGACAGCGTAAGCCTCGAAATAGAGAACGGAATGTTTGGACTACTCGGTCCGAACGGAGCCGGGAAATCGAGTTTGATGCGCACGCTGGCAACCCTGCAAGAAGCCGACGCTGGAACGGCGTTTCTCGACGATATCGATATACTTAACCAGCCTCGCGAGGTTCGAAAACGGCTGGGGTATCTCCCGCAGGAGTTCGGTGTCTACGCACGCGTTACGGCCGAACAATTGCTCGATCACATTGCCATACTAAAGGGAATAGACAAAAAAGCAGAGCGGAAGGAACTCGTAAAGTATCTCCTGGAAAAAGTGAATCTATACGACAAGCGCAACAAGAGCGTAAAGGGGTTTTCTGGCGGTATGAAGCAGCGCGTGGGCATCGCGCAGGCGCTTATTGGAAGTCCCAGACTTATTATTGTAGATGAGCCCACCGCCGGACTTGACCCCGGAGAGCGCAACCGCTTCCACAACCTTTTGGCAGATGTGGGCGACGAGGTTATTGTTATTCTCTCCACGCACATCGTTGCCGATGTGGTGGAGCTCTGCTCTGATATGGCCATCATGAACCTCGGTAGCATTGTTTACAAAGGTTCTCCAACCGATGCCTTGAAGGAGCTGGCGGGGAAAGTTTGGAGCAAAACCATAGAACGAGATGAATTGGAATCGTATAAATCTCAATTCCATGTGATATCTGATAAGATGGTAGCGGGAAAACCGCAAATCCACGTATTGAATGATAGCAATCCAGGCAATGGATTTACGGCTGTAGATCCAAATTTGGAAGACGCATTTTTTACAAAGATCAATCAGCCCCAAACGGCATAAACCAAACCTATGTTTTCAGAATTTTTCAAACTCGAACTGAGATCGGCTTTTAAAAGCCCCATGGTTTATGTATTCCTTTTCATTGTGGCATTGCTCACTTTTGGCGCTGTAGCCAGCGATGCCGTGACCATAGGCGGGGCAGTGGGAAACGTAAACAAGAATGCCCCCCATACGCTGACCAACTACAACCTTATTCTCGGGCTTTTTGGATTGCTCTTTGCTGCAGCATTTTTCAATAATGCCGCACTGCGCGATCACAACAACCAATTTCAGGAAATCCTTTTTAGCACCCCGCTCAAGAAATCTGGCTTTTTCTTTGGTCGATTTTTGGGAGCTCTTATTCTCTCCACTATTCCACTTTTCGGAGTGTTTATCGGTGCGTGGATTGGCTCCATCGTTGGGCCCCTGGCAGGATGGTCAGATGCCAGCCAAATGGGATCGTTTTTTTTCGAGACCATCGTAAACAATTACTTCATTTTTATCCTTCCCAATATGTTTTTTGCGGGATCGATCATTTTCCTGCTCGCGCATAAATTTAAAAGCACGATCGTATCTTTCGTTGGTGCCATGGCCATCTTGGTAGCTTACCTTACTTCAGCAACCCTTCTTTCTGATCTCGACAACGAAAACCTCGCAGCACTCACCGATATTTTCGGAATAGGAACCTACTCGGTTTACAGCCGCTATTTTACACCCATTGAACGAAATACCCTGAGTCCGCAATTCGAGGGGCTTATCCTTCAAAACAGAGCAATCTGGCTTACGGCAGGACTTATCATAACCATCGTTTCTTACCAGCTCTTCTCCTTTCGGGAAAAACGACGGTTTAAAAAATCGCGAAAGAAAGCAACCGTGGAAACTTCTGGAGCTGCAACACCTTCCCTGCGCTCCAGACCACAGGTAGCTGCAAATTTTGGCAAAGGATTCGGCATGGCTCAGTTTTGGAGTTTTTACAAAACAAATACGATCAGCATTGCCAAGAGCGCGGTATTTAAAATCCTGGCACTATTCGGAGTGATTTTATTGTTTACCAGTTTGGTTCAGGGGTATGAGTACTTCGGACTTCAATCCTATCCGGTAACCTATAAGGTGATGGGCGATATTGCTTCGGCCACTTATATCTTTATGATCATTATCGTTGTATTTTTTAGCGGCGAACTCGTTTGGCGCGACCGGGTAGTGAATATTTCGGAAGTGATAAATGCCACCCCGCACAATGCCCTTACTTCTGTTTTCGCAAAGGTACTTTCGCTGGTTTCCGTTGCGGTTTTCTTGCATTTTGGCTTTATCGTTATGGGCGTTATATCTCAACTTATGCGGGGATATACGGCTATTGAATTAGACGTGTACCTCGTGGATTTCTTTTTGGATACCCTACCTACCTATATATCGATGGCAGCGCTCTTTGTGGTTATTCAAACCCTCGTGAAAAACAGGTATATAGGTTACTTTATCGGCATAGTTTTCATTTTTGCATGGAGTATATTTCTCGACGCATTGCACTGGTCTTCCACCATGCTGGAATTTGGAAATACACCGGGAATATTCTACTCGGACATCAGCGGATACGGCCCCGCTGTAGTTGGTACGCTTTGGTTTAACTTGTACTGGATTCTCTTTTCACTGCTTCTCATTTTTATAGCGGGATTCTTTTGGCCCCGATCGGTCGCTTCGGGATTTAAGGGAAAATGGAAGCTTGCCCAAAAGGGGTTTCGCGGCGCTGGCAAAAAGGGTTTTATCATTACCCTTGCCGCCTGGATACTCGTAGCGGGATTTGTGTACTACAACACCCAGATATTAAACCCCTATAAAAACTCAAAGGAGCGCGAATTAATGGCGGTGGATTACGAGAAAACGTATAAAAAGTACGCCGATTATCCCCTTCCCGTTCTCGTGGAAATAGATTTCTTTATCGATGTTTTCCCGGAAGATAGAGATGTATTTATTAAAGCTGAAGGGCTTTACAAAAACAAAGGAAAACAGCCGATTGATAGTATTTTCTTCAATTTAGATCAAAGCTGGGAGGTGAAAATCAATATCCCGGGATCGCGTTTAGTTTTGAACGATTCCATTCTCGGGTTTCGGGCTTACGCCTTAACAGAACCTTTACTTCCCGGTGAATTCATCGACATAGATATTGAGTCCGATTACATCACCAAAGGATTTGAGAATGGAGTTGGTAATACGAGCATTCTCAAAAACGGAACCTTCTTTAACAACTTTAGCATTTTGCCCGCCATGGGGTATGTCCTGTGCATGGTGAATTATCTGACCAATGGCCGAGCCGACTGGGTGGATGTGGAAACGGTAATATCAACGGCATCAGATCAAATTGCCGTGGCTCCCGGATCGCTAGTGAAAGAATGGACTGAAAACGATCGAAAATACTTCCAGTACAAAGTCGATCATCCATCGCAAAACTTCTACAGCTTTATGTCGGCGCGATACGAAGTGGCACGCGACAAGTACAAGGATGTAGACATCGAAATTTACCACGACCCCAAGCATTCGGTAAACGTAGATATGATGGTAGATGCGGTTAGGCGTTCGCTGGAATATTACGAAGAGCACTTCGGCCCGTATTACCACAAGCAGGCGCGAATCCTGGAATTTCCCCGGTACAGCAATTTCGCCCAGGCCTTCCCGGGTACCATGCCGTATTCGGAGAGTTTTGGTTTTATAACCAACCTGGAAGACGAAACCGATAACAATGTGATAGATGCAGTAATAGCGCACGAAATGGCGCATCAATGGTGGGCACATCAGGAAACTCCGGCTAAAATTCAGGGGGGTACCATGCTGTCTGAGAGTTTTTCGGAGTATTCGAGCCTAATGGTTATGAAACAGCTCTCTGACGATATGAAAATGAAGAAGTTCCTGAAATACGATTTCGATCGCTACTTGCGCGGGCGTTCTTTTGAAAGGGAAAAAGAACTTCCGCTGTACAAGGTCGAAAACCAACAGTACATTCACTATGGAAAAGGAGCTGTTTTGCTTTATGCCCTTCAGGACTACGTCGGCCCGGATTCGGTGAATGCGGCGCTAAGAAGCTTTTTAGAAGAGTTTAGATACGCCGCCCCCCCCTACCCCAATTCGCTCGACTTTCTACGTCACCTCGAGCCGCGCGTTCCCGATAGCTTGAAATACCTTGTTGACGATTGGTTTAAGAAAATCACACTTTACGATTTTAGACTCAACGAAGCGCGAGCGGAAAAAATGGATAACGGCAAATATGAAATATCCATGGATATTGAAGCGCGAAAGTTTTACGCCGACACCCTCGGAAATGAAACTCCCACCACCTTGAACGAATGGGTAGACATTGGCGTGTATGCCGATAGCGACGAAGAGAAATTAATGAAGTGGGAACGCGTGAGAATGACCAATGAAAAAGATACCTATAAACTCGTTGTAGACAGCCTTCCGGCAAAAGCTGCGGTAGACCCGCGAAGAATGTTGATAGAACGCGTAATCAAAGACAATGTGAAATCCATCGCCGAATAGTTCTCATTTACTTTGTCGGAAAATATCGGTCAAAATACTGGGTGAGCTTTTGCCTGAGAATAGGAAATCCATTAAGATTTCCGTGTTTTCCGCCCGGAATGGTGAGCATATCGGTGTTTTCCTTGTCGCGTATTAGCTGGTAAAGCCGCAATCCCGATTTATACGGAACCAAATTGTCCTTGGTTCCGTGTGCAATCAAAACGGGAGACGTGGCGTGGCGGAGGTATAAATTGTTTCGGAAACGGTATTTGAGAAACAGCTTTACGGGAATAATCTTAGACTGATACGAGGCCACGTGAATCAAACTCACAAAAGGTGTTTCAAGAACAATAGCCCCCGGGTTTGTTCGGGCAGAAAGCCAGCATGCCATAGCAGAGCCCAGCGACCTGCCGTAAATGCAAATCTTCTCTTCGGGATATCGCTTTAAAACTTCCCGGTAGCACTGTTCAGCGTCGTTGAATAAATTTCGCTCTGTTCGCTTCCCCTTGCTCTTTCCGTAGCCCCGGTAATCGGGAAGAAAAACATCGAATCCGTAAGAAGTGAGCTCTTCGGCTATTGGAGCCCACCGCAATATATTTCCCGTATTACCGTGAAAATAGAGCACGCAGCCCCGCGGATTATCGGTTTTAATATGAACGGCATGTATCCATCCATCGTTTGGCGTCTCAAACTCCACGTCTTC